>WFOY01000206.1 GCA_015487835.1 Aquificaceae bacterium | reverse complement strand
TCGGTGAGGTGGCCGTCGTCCACAACGGGAACATAACGAACTACTTGGATCTTAGAAGAGACTTGGAGAAGGAGGGTGTAGAGTTCAAACACAGCTCCGACACGGAGATCTTCTTAGCACTCCTCAGGACGGGGAGGGAGCACGTTCCCGACTGGGTGGACCTTGACCCGAGGGACAGGGAGGTTATGCCCAGGATCTTCTACGCGATCACCAGGCTGGAGGGGGCGTTCAGCTTCCTGATCCTTATGAAGGATAGGATCGTGGCATGTAGAGACCCTTACGGGTTCAGACCCCTGCTTATAGGCAGGAGAGGGACCACCATACTGTTCGCCTCTGAGAGCTGCGCCTTCGACATAGTGGAGGGGGAACTGGTCAGGGAGGTGAAGCCCGGCGAGGTGGTCGTGGTGGACCAGGGTGGTGTAAGGGTTTATTTCCCCTTCGAGGAGAGGAGAAGGGCTATGTGCATATTCGAGTTCGTCTACTTCGCGAGGCCGGACAGCTTCATATTCGGGGACTGGGCTTACACGGTTAGGAAGGAGTTCGGGAGGCAGCTGGCGAGGGAGGACGATACGGAGGCGGACGTGGTGATACCGGTTCCCGATTCGGGTGTGGTCCCGGCGATAGGTTACGCCGAGGAGAAGGGTATACCCTTCGAGATGGGACTCATAAGGAACCACTACGTAGGTAGGAGCTTCATAGAGCCTACCCAGGAGCTGAGGAACCTAAGGGTCCTCATGAAGCTGAGCCCGAACAGGGCTGTCCTAAAGGGTAAGAGCATAGTTGTGGTGGACGACTCCTTAGTGAGGGGCACCACGTCCAAGAGGATAGTTTCCATGCTGAGGCGCGCTGGAGCCAGAGAGATACACCTCAGGATAGCCTCACCTCCGGTGGTGGGCCCCTGCTACTACGGTATAGACACGCCTTCGAGGGAGGAGCTGATAGCCAACAGGATGAGCCTTGACCAGATCAAAGAGTTCATAGGTGTGGACTCCCTTAAGTATCTATCCCTGGAAGGCCTGAGGAGCTGCGTCGCTTCGTGGGAGGACTTCTGTGACGCCTGCTTCAGCAACAACTACCCGACAAGGGTGGAGGGTATAACCATAAGCAGGAGGAGGTGATCACTCCTCCCTGAGCCAGGTCTTTATCAGGGCTGCGACCTTCTTCGGCTCTTTGCGTGCTACCTCGGTGACGGTTTTAACCACCTCAAGCTCCCTGGCACGTTCCCTCAGGACCTCAGCACCGACTATGGTGGGAACCTCCTCAGCAGGTGCAGGTGTGGGAGGAGGCACCTCCTTTTTCCTGAGGATCCTCAGGATGCCGAATATCATGAGGAGCGATATAACCAGCCCGACGATCGCGGGCACTATGTATCTCATCCACACAGGTGGAGGAGGGGGAGCGGGCGGTATCTCCACCCTTCTGAAGGGCACCGCCACCACGGATATGGTGTCTCCCCTCTTGGGGTCAACACCCACGGCGGCCGAAACTATCTCCTTTATCCTCTCCGGATCCACACCCTCCACCTCGCTGTTTACTATAACGCCCACGCTTATCCTCTTGATCCTCAGGGTGGGGTCCAGGGTGAGGATCTCCTTCTTGCTGACCTCGTAGTTGGTTATCGTTTCCTTCCTCTCGATCACAGTTCCCCCAGGGCCCTGAACTGCTCCCGTAGCAGGGGGTATGTTAGCCGCCGCTCCCGGAACACCTCCCGTCTGGGCACCGATCGTTTTCTCCTTCTTCTTCTGCTCGCTGACGACCGCTGTCATATCCGGGTCGTAGATCTCCTCCCGCTTCTTAACTTTGGTGAACTCAAGGTCTGCGGATATCCTAACCTTCACGTTTCCGTATCCAAGAACATCCTCCAGGGCTGTTTGGATCTTCTTCTCCAGGCTCCTCTCGAACTCCCTCCTTATCTTGATCTGCCTGCTCGAGATCTCCTCCCTCTCCTCGTCCAAGAGGGCGGTCAGGTTCCTCCCCCGGTCGTCTATAACGACGACCTTCTCGGGTTTCAACTTCTCAACGCTGGCCGCCACCAGGTTTCTTATGGCCCTCACCTGGTCGGGGGTGACCTGGGAACCTGGTTTTAGCTTTATGAACACGGAGGCACTCGGCTCTGCCTCGTCCCTCAGGAACAGGGACCTCTCGGGGAGGGCTATGTGTACCCTCGCATCCTCTATGTTTTTGAACCTGAGGATCGTCCTTACGAGCTCTCCCTCTATGGCCCTTTTGAAGTTCACCCTCTGCTGGAACTCGGATATACCTATGGACGTCTTGTCGAAGATCTCGTAACCTACCACGCCCCTGCTCGGTATCCCTTTGGCGGCGAGCTTCAGCCTTATGTCCCTTGCCTGGTCTTCGGGGACGAGTATGGTCCTTCCGTCCCTGCCAACCTTGTAAACCACCCCCTCCTTGTCCAGCTCCGTAAGTATGGCGCTCATATCCTCAGGACTTAGTCCCCCGTAGAGAACCACGTAGCTGGGCTGGAGGGAGTAGATCAGCACGGTTACGATCAGGGAGAAGACAACGACGGGAAGGCCAACGACAAGAACCTTCTGACCGAAGGTCAGGGCTGCGAACCTGTCCTGAATTTCCCTGAGAGCGGTCCTCAGGTCAGCCATATCACACCTGCATCCTCTGGAGTTCTTGGAAACCCTCCAGGAGCCTGTTCCTTATCTCGATCAGTAGGTTGAGGGCAACGCCCGCCTTCTCGAACTCCAAGATCATGGTGTGCAAGGGTACGTCCTGACCGCTCAGGACGGCCTCCTTGACCTCCTCAGCCCTCTTCTGCTGGGCGTTCACCCACTCGATAAACTCGGTGAGGACCTCCGCAAACTCCTGGGGTGTGCTTGGCCTCTTCCCCTCACTCCTTACGAACTCCTCAAAGTCTCTGAAGCTGAGGCCTTCTATCTCCATAGCTCTAAGGTGGTCTGGGCCATCTCTCTGGTGAGGTTAAAGGCGTTCAGGTTCGCTTCGTAGCTCCTTATCGCTGAGATCATGTCTGCCATCTCCTTAACCAGATCCACGTTGGGTTTCCTCACAAAACCCCGATCGTCAGCCCTCGGGTCCGAGGGGTCGAACACCAGCTTGAAAGGTTCTTCCGACTCCCTTATGCCCACAACTGCTACCGGCACCTCCCCTTTCTTGAGTCTCTCTGGATCGTAAACTGCCTGGAAGATGACCTCGAGTTTCCTGAAGGGTTCTCCCGTCTCCTTGTAGGACTCGTAGTTGGCCAGGTTGGAGGCTACCACGTTCATCCTTACCCTCTGGGCGTACATGCCTGAGGCGCTGATCTCAAAGGATCTGAATAGGTCGTTCATCACCTACCTCCTCTTATGACCCTGTTCAGCTTCTCCAGAGATCCTGTGGCCATCCTCATGTAAACCTCGTAAGCTATCCTGTTCTGGACAAGCTTGGCCATCTCCTCCTCCACGCTTACGTTATTCCTATCGTTACCTACGAGGGGCCTTTTTACCTCTATGACCCTGAACTGGGTCCCGGAGGAGGGTCTTATGTGCTTGGGGTTTGTTACCTTCAAAGGTATGGTCTCCAGTCTCTTTCTCATCTCCAGGTCCAGGGCCCTGTAGTTGGGTGTGTCCGCGTTGGCTATGTTGCTGAGGATCACCTTGTGCCTCTTCCAAGTGAAGTCCAGATAAGGTCTTACCTTCCTTACGCCTTCGAAGAGGTCCAACTTAGCCCTCCCAGAGGGTAGTTATAACTCTGCTCATAATATTATCTTCCTCCTTGGCCTTTTTTACAACCCACCTTAGGGTCTCCTGGTTTCCGGTGCGCTCTCCTATCAGGGCCAGCCTGAAGAGGGCCCACCAGTAAACCTCGTCCTTCCTGTCCCCCTCCACTATCTTCCTGTAATAGTAAGCGGACCTTTCGAGGTTGCCCTTAGAGAAGTAGGTGTCCCCCAGCCTCAAGAACAGGGATGGACCGTAGCCTGAGAACCTGGGGTGTTTTAGGTCTATACTCCTTAGGACTTCCTCCAGCCTGTAAGGGTCCCCCTGTAGGTAGTGTATAAGGAGGTTTGCCTCCTTGAGGTCATCGCCCCTTAGCCTGTCCCTGACTCTCTGGAGGACTTTGACAGCCTCTCCGAAGTCCCCCTCGAGTATGAGCATCTTCGCACGCAGGAACTCGGAGACGTTCTCGTCCTTCAGGAAGGGTAAGATCTTCTTAACCCTTTTATCGCCGACGAAGACTAGGGACCTCGCGAGGATCTCCCTCTCCTCCTCCCCGAACAGGGTGAGGAAGGTAGCATCGTTCACAAGGTAGAGGTTTCTCAGGAACTCGGCCTCCTCCTTAACGTAGAACCTGTAACCCTTTAAAACCTCCCTGACCTTAGAGAGGAAGGGGTCGATCCGGAAGATATCGTTACCGATCAGGAGGTCGACCAGCTTGGGTTTCTTCAGCCTGATGAACTCAGCCTCCTCCTCGGTGAGGGTTCGGGTCTTAAGGGCGAGGTAGTATATACCGATCAGAGGAAGATCCCCGTAGGCACTCTCAACGTTCAGCCAACCTATCTGGACTAGCTTCCTCCTGTAGTCGCCTATTTTTTCACCGTAGACCTTTAGGAACTCATCGTAGTACCAGAGGGAGGAGAAGAGTATCTGGGGCATCTTTCTGTAGAAGATCCTGTCCTCCGAGGTGATCTCCTCCAGGTTTCGGAAGGCCTCCCTGAAGTTCTTTGTCTCCAGGTTTATGAAGGCGAGGTAGAAGTTGGCCCTCTCCTTGTATAGTTCGAAGGGGTCCTTCCTAAGGGCGAGCTCAAGGTACAGGATCGCCTTCCTGAGGTCCCCCAGCTTGTAGTAGGAGACGCCTATCCTGAAGAGGAGGTGGGGGTCGTCCCGCAGGTAAGGGTTCGTCTCGAGGGTCCTGATCAGGTAGTCCATGGCGGTCCTGTACCTTCCCAGGTTGAAGTAGAAGAAGCCCATGGTCATGTAGTAGAGGTCGAGGTAGTCGGAGGGGACGCCCTTTGCCGTAAGATCCTTCAGGTAGTTGAACCCCTCCACGCTGCCGCTCAGGGACGTTGCGTACCCGTACTTTATCATGTACTCAACCCTCTCGGTTTCCCCGTAGAGGTTGGCGTATATGTTCTTGGCGCTGTCGTACCACTGGAGGAGTAGGTAGGCGTCGGCGATGAACTCCCTCTGCACGTGTACGAACCTAGGGACCTTGTAGTGGAAGGGATACTGGTTCAGATACCCTATGGCCGCGAGTATACCCCTCCTGCTACCGGAGGCGTACGAATAGAGGGCGTAGCTCTTACCAAGGTAGAGGTAGGCCATCTCACCGGGTTCGGACTTCGGGTCCGCGGAGAAGGCCTTTGAGAAGTAGATCAGCGCGTCCATATAGTTTGAGACTTTAAGGCTGCTGAGCCCTTTATCCAGGTAAGCCTTGGCGAGATCCTCGTTCGGATAGACCTCAGCGTTATAGGAGTAGGCTGAGATCAGAACTATGATCAGGGCTACGGCTAACTTTCTCAGAAGTACCCTCATCTCCCCTTATATTAAATCTCTCCCTCTCCTCCCTTCTGGGGAACCTTGAGCCCTTGGGGACAAGATCGGTACCGTTCACCCTCAAGCTGTCAAGGGCTACCCCTATGCTCTGGAGGGACCTGCTCAGTCTGTATATCTCCAGAAAGCTCATGTAGTTTTGGATCTCCTGGGGTGTCCTGATCTCAACGGACAGGTTGTTTCCCTGGAGCCTGAACTTGAGGCTCATCTCCTCTATTTTTACGCTCAGCTGCCTCACCTCAACGGACCGGTTTTGAGGTATATCCCTCTGTCTGGTCAAGACCTCTTGGGTTTGTGTGTTCCTATCCACAGGTTGGTCCTCCACTTTCGGCCTTGGGGATCCTTCGCCCGCAGTCTGGGCTTGAGCCTGAGGAGGTTCCCTGAAAGACCTCTCCTGTACGCTTTCTCTGATGGGACCCTTCACAGGGGTAAGATCCCTCTCAATTTGATTTTTGGGGTAAGTAGTCTTGGTCTTATCCGGCTGAGGTCTTCCCATGTTGTCCGGTTCCATGGGGCGGTCCCTCGCTTCAAGCGACCCTTCCGCGGTCCTGGTGTCCAGGGGTCTGTGCGTGGGCTCGCTTCTCAGGTCTGGTCTGCCTAACGGTTTGTGTTTAGAGGTTTCTGCTTCCGGATCACTGGTAGGGACGGGTGGTCTCTTGGGTTGGCTGTCCGATACCAAGGTCCGGTCCACAGGCTGTTTGGTCGTAGCCTCTTTTGGTATCTCCTCCAAAGTTTTGGTTTCCTTACCGGCGGTTGGTCTTTTTGCCTCGGGGTCCAACCTGGGATCTGTCTTTGGTAAGGTATGGATCTCAACCTCCTTTACATCGCCCTTTTGAGTTTCGGCACTCCTGGTTCCTGGGTTTAGGGGATCTGCCTCTTCGGTTTCAACCTGCCTATTGGGAAAGACTCCAAGACTCTTTCCCTCCACACGAGGAGGTTCCTCCTCAACAGGATCGATACTTAAATAAACCTCCGGTGCCTCAGGTTCTAAGGTGGTCCTACCCGGGTCCGGTCTCACAAACGCTTGGATCTTCTTGGAGGGCACTTCTATATCTTCACCTGTGTTATGACCGTACTTGACCTCCTCCGGGAGCTGTTTAGTCTCCGAAACGTGTTCGGACTGTATATGTAAGGGGATCCTGATGGGAACGTCTACTTCCGCGGGTATGCCGGCCTCCCGGACCAGGTCCGGTCTCCTGTGGTCCCGTTCCCCGTCTGTATCAGGTTTTAGATCCTGGAACGTCTGGGTATCAAGATCAAGGGACGCCAGCAGTTTTAGGAGGATCTCCTCGAAAGATCCCACCTCCTGCCCCTCAGCCTCCCCCTTCTGGAGAACTGAGACCAGCAGATCCCCAATTTCCAGACTCTTTATAGGATCGAACATCCTCAGTAGGTTATATCGGCAGATCCGCTGGGTGTTATAATTTTTGGCCTGATGAAGATCCTTGTCCAGAAGTTCGGCGGGACCTCCGTCGGAACCTTAGAGAGGATAGAGAACGCGGCCCGTAAGGTGATAAAAGCTGTGGAAAGTGGTTACAGGGTGGTTGTTGTCTCCTCGGCCATGGCTGGAGAGACGGACGCACTTATAGAAACCGCCCACAGGATATCCGAGTTTCCCAACGAGAGGGAGATGGACGTCCTCCTCTCCACAGGAGAGCAGAAGGCGGTGGCCCTGTTTGCGATGACCCTGAGGAAGATGGGATACCCAGCCATTAGCCTCTGCGGGTGGCAGGTCCCGATAGTGACCGACGATGTCCACACGAAGGCGAGGATAAGGAAGATAGGGACTCAGAGGATAAGGAACCTCCTCGAGGAAGGTTACATACCCGTTGTGGCTGGTTTCCAGGGGGTTACGGAGACCTGGGAGATAACCACCTTAGGGAGGGGAGGATCCGACACCACGGCGGTAGCCCTCGCAGCCGCTCTAAGAGCCGACTGTGAGATATACACCGATGTTCCTGGTGTGTTCACAGCGGACCCAAGGATAGTCCCAAATGCGAAGAAAGTACCTCACATCTCCTACGAGGAGATGATAGAGCTCGCCTCCCTCGGGGCCAAGGTCATGCAGATAAGGAGCGTGGAGTTCGCAGCCAAGTATGGGGTTAGAATACACGTAAGGAGCAGTTTCTCGGACGAGGATGGAACCTGGATCCTTCCAGAGGAGGAGGTTATGGAGAAGGTGGTCGTAAGAGGCGTAACGGTAGAGACCAAGGAGTCGAGGATAACCGTGGTGAGGGTTCCGGACAGACCCGGGATAGCGGCCAAGATCTTCAAAGCTCTCGGAGACGCCCACATAGTGGTGGACATGATAGTCCAGAACGTATCCCACGAAGGCTACACGGACATGTCCTTCACGGTCAGCAAGACGGATGCCCCTAAGGCCGAGGAGATCGTGAGGAAGGTGGCCCAGGAGATAGGGGCAAAGGAGGTGGTCAGGGACGACAGGGTGGCGAAGGTTTCTATAGTTGGCCTGGGTATGAGAAGCTCTTACGGGACGGCGGGGATGATGTTCGACGTGCTCGCCAAGAACGGGATAAACATAATGGCCATATCCACATCGGAGATAAAGATCTCATGCCTTATAGACGAGAAGTACGCGGAGCTTGCGGTGAGGGAGCTTCACGAGGCCTTCATAGAGGAGGGAGAGGAGATAAAGGTGGAGGATGAAAAAGGAAAAGGTTCGTGATCTGATCGGCAGGCTGAAGGGGTTGAGGATCCTCGTCGTTGGAGACCTCATCCTCGATAGGTACGTCTACGGTAAGGTGGAGAGGATATCTCCAGAGGCTCCCGTCCCCGTAGTTGAGGTGGAGGGAGAGGAGTTCAGGCTCGGAGGGGCTGGAAACGTGGCCAACAACCTCGCCTCCCTCGGTGTTGATACCTTCGTCACGGGCGTGATCGGGGACGACAGGGGCGGCGACAGGATACTCTCTATGCTGAAGGAAAAGGGTATAAAACCTCTCGTTGGGATAGACAAGAGGCCAACGACCGAGAAGATAAGGGTGGTCTCGAGGTCCCAGCAGCTCTTAAGGATAGACAGGGAGGAGAGAAGCGGTGTGGAGGGAAGGCCCCTTAAGGTGATAAGGGAGGCGATCATGGAGACGGACTGCGACGGGATCATCGTCTCAGACTACGCCAAGGGCGTTGTGACCGAAGAGGTGATCGAGTGTGTCAGGGAGAAGGGGGTCTTCTTCGCGGTGGACCCAAGACCCGTGAACAGGAGGCTTTACAGAGGTGCAGACCTTATAACCCCTAACGAGAAGGAGCTTAGGGAGATGACAGACCCCCTGTCTGGGGAGAGCGTGGAGGCCCTGGGCCTTAAGTTCAAAAGGGATATGAACC
>WFOY01000205.1 GCA_015487835.1 Aquificaceae bacterium | reverse complement strand
GGACCTCACACCTCCAGAGGAGGTCGATACCGACGGTCACAAGCCTTGCGGACTCGCCGGTATCTATAAGGAGGACTGCCCTGCCCCTCGGGTTTCCTTCAGACACCTGGACCCTGATCCGTACCTTTCCCTCCTGGGGTAACCTCCTGGCGTAAACGGTTATGTTTTTAAGTTTCACCCGGTCACCGTAGGTCTCTTTCAGCTTCTCTTTCACCAGCTTCTCTACTTCCTCGAAGGTAACGGAGAAGGCCAAAAGCGGTATCAGGTTAACGACGCAGGTTAGCAGCCTGAGAGAGCATCTCATCAGCAGCGATTATACCCTTCGTGTTAAACTCATAGGCCCTCTGAGCTATTATCAGGTTCACCATCTCCTCCACTATGTTCACGTTGGAGGACTCAAGGTAGCCCTGGAGGATAGTACCAAGGCCCTGGTTCCCAGGGTTGTCTATCAGAGGTGCTCCGGAGGCGTCCGTCTCAAGGTACAGGTTGTTACCAATCCTGCGGAGACCTGCAGGGTTTACAAACTTGGCGAGCTCTATCCTTCCCACCTCCTCCACGTTGACCGCCCCTTGTCTGAGGACCGTGACGGTTCCATCGGCGGCCACACCTATGCTTATCACATCCGGCGGGATGGTTATCTCAGGGTCAAGGGGGTAGCCGTCGCTGTTCACTATCCTGCCGTTTGCGTCCAGCCTGAACTGTCCGTTTCTTGTGTAGGCTATGGTGCCGTCCGGGAGGACCACCTTGAAGAAGCCGTCCCCCTGGATCGCCAAGTCGAGGGTGTTCCCAGTCTGGACTATGTTCCCCTGGGTGAATATTCCGTAGGTGTCCGCTATGTACGTTCCGAGACCTATCTGGAAGCCAGAGGGGGACCTGGTTATGGGTGATGTGGGTGCCCCTGGGTCCCTTATCGTCTGGTAGATGAGGTCCTGGAAGGTTGCCCTCATCCTCTTGTAGCCTACCGTGTTTACGTTGGCCATGTTGTGGGATATGATGTCCAGGTTGGTCTGCTGAGCGGTCATGCCAGATGCTGAGGTCCAGAGCGATCTGAACATTTCCTTCCCTCCTGAGTACCTTATATTCGGCAGATCCCACTTAGAGTTTATAATTTCCCCGATGGAAGACCTCCTGTGGATCCTGAAGAGGTTGAAACCTTACAGCCTCCTAATACTTCTCTCCCTGGTAGGTTCAGGTCTCCAGTCCTTGGGTGCGGCGGGGGTAACCCTCCTGGTGAAGGGTATGGTGGACGACGTCTTCATACTTAAGGACCAGGAGAAGCTGGCCACTACAGTTCTCTTACTTTTAGGATCTGCACTGGTTATGCAGGTCGGCTTCTTCGTCTCCAGGTATCTTGTCACCGTCGCCTCGGAGGCCACCTTGAGGAGGATAAGGGAGGAGATCTTCAGGAAGGTCCTGTTCATACCTCATTCTTTCTTCATTAAACACCCCTCCGGGGACCTTATAAGCAGAGTGGTGAACGACGTGGAGAGGATAAGGTCTATACTGACTGAGCAGTTCCCGGTCCTCCTGAGAGAACCTGTTGTCGCTGTGGTTCTCTTCGGCGTTCTGCTTTACAGGGACCCTGTTCTGACGGTGGTTCTCATACTGCTGGTGCCTCTCATGGCCGGTATGGTGAGGTACTTCGGCAGCAAAAAGGGAAAGTATCTGAGAAGGACCCAGGAGAGCACAGCCCAGCTCACCCAGGTCCTCTCCCAGAGCTTCCAGGGTATAGAGAACGTAAAGGTCTTCTCCGCGGAGGAGAGGATCATAAGACAGTTCGCCGACTGGAACAGGAGGATATTCAGGTTCTCGGTTAAGATGGACCTTTACGTAACGGGAAACACTGCTCTCAACTACATGTTCGGCTACACGGCGGTCGCGGGCGTCCTTCTCTACGGGGGTTACAGGATCGTGGAGGGTCACATCTCGCCGGGGGACTTCGTCTCCTACCTCACGGCCCTGTTTATGATCCAGCCGCCCCTCCTCAACTCCCAGAAGGCCCTTATGAGTTTGAAGGGGACCCTCCCCGTAGTATCGAGGGTCAGGGAGATCTTAGGGATCAGGGAGGAGAGGTCGGGAAGTCTCAGATTCCCCGGTCTCAGAGAGTCGATCGAGTTCAGAAACGTTCGGGTTGAGGTGGACGGCAAGGAGATCCTGAGGGATGTAAATCTGACCATCGTGAAGGGTGAGAAGGTCGGCATAGTGGGGCACACGGGTACGGGGAAGAGCACCTTAG
>WFOY01000204.1 GCA_015487835.1 Aquificaceae bacterium | reverse complement strand
CTTCTGCATAACCGTCTCCGAGAGGTTCTCCTACGAAGGTAAGGACTATGTCCTCGCCGGTGACATAAACTTCAGAGAGATACACAAGCTCGTGAGGAGTTACAAGGAGACGCCCGCGTGAGCAGGGGGAGACTGATCGGGAGCCTCAGGTACAGGGATCTCAGATACACCAAGAACCATCCCTTAAGAATACCGAGGGTTTCCCTGCTTCTCGAGTTCTTAGAGGCCATGGACCTAATAAAAGAGTATGAGAGGGTGGAGTCGAGGCCGGCGACCGTGGAGGAGATCCTTCTCTTTCACACCAAGGAGTACGTGGAGGCCCTCATAGAGGCGGACAGGTGCGAATGCGTCCCCAAGGGATCCAGGGAGAGGTTCAACATAGGGAGCTACGAAAACCCTGTGTCACCAGCAACCTTCAGGGGTTCGGCCTTAGCGACAGGGTCCTCCATACAGGCCGTTGACCTCTTCTTGCAAGGTTTTCTCCCCTTCAACCCAGCGGGAGGTATGCACCACGCCTTCAGGGACAGGGCAAACGGTTTCTGCTTCATAAACGACCCTGTCATAGCGATAGAGTATCTAAGAAGGAAAGGTTTTAGGAACATACTCTACATCGACCTCGACGCCCACCACTGTGACGGTGTCCAAGAGGCCTTCTACGAGACCGACGACGTTTACGTTCTCTCTGTACACCAGTCTCCCGAGTACGCCTTCCCCTTCAGGAGCGGTTTCCTCAAGGAAAGAGGCACAGGAAGGGGAAGAGGCTACAACCTGAACGTTCCCCTTCCCCCAGGCATAAACGACGCCGAGTTCCTCTTTGTCCTGGAAAAGGTCTTAGGCTACCTCTCGGAGGTTTACAGGCCCAGGGTTCTTGTCCTCCAGCTTGGCACTGACCTTTTAAAGGAGGACTACCTGTCCAAGTTCGAGGTCACGAACAGGGGATTTTTGGAGGCCTTCAAGCTGGTGAGGGAGGTCTTCGGTGAGGGGATATACCTGGGAGGCGGTGGGTACCACCCCATAGCCCTCGCGAGGGCCTGGACGCTGATATGGTGCGAGATCTCAGGGAGAGGCATTCCTGAGAGGATAAACCCCGAGGGGAGGAGGGTTCTTGAAGGGGTGGAGTGGGAGGAGATAGAGGAGGACACAGACAGAAGCTACATGTACGACCTCCTCCTCGACCCTCCCTCAGAAGGCCACGTAAGGGAGGAGGTAAAGGACCTGGTATCTAAGGTGAAGGCCGAGATCTACTCCTGACAGAGGTCCACAGGTTTGTAGTTAACCCTTTTGGTTTTTGAACTCACCTCAAGATCCTGGACTGGGTGTTCCACAACTCTTAAGGGCATGGGGAAGAGGCTGAGGTCCGTTTTGCCATGAAGCACAGGGGTAGGTCTGAAGACCCTACCGCACCCCCGCCTCAGGACACCGAGGAAGAGGTCCCCTGTCAGGGAGAAGGAGTAGGAGTAACCCACGAAGATATCGCCCTCAGCGTGCCTTATGGACTCCACCCCCTCGCCACCGAAGAGGTAAGCCCTAAGAGGCTCAAGATCTTGGTCCAGGGAGAGTACAAGCCCCTCCCTGTCTCCGTCTGTCTCCGTCTCACCGAGGACGAGGAGCCCGTAGGGTCTTTCAAGGATCACCCTCCCGTAGTCGAGGCTTCCTACATCGTAAACCCTGTGGGTCCCCTCCCCGACTGAAAAGAGAAGGAGGTCGCTGTCCTCTCTTTTTTCGGTCCTCCCCACGGCGATCACCCTGCCCCTGAAGACACCTACGTACCTGAAGTAGTCCTTGCCGTCGGTTCCCACTATCTTAGACTTGAGGGGTCTCAGATCCTCACCGAGGACAAGGTAGAACCCGTCCCAGTTTCCTCTGTAGTCGGTCCTCCCCACGAGGTAGTAATTCCCTTCGAGGTAGGCGACGCTGTAAGCGTACTCATTACCTACCGTTCCCATCCTGAGAGACTTCAGTATATTCAGTTCACCGTCCAGAAGGAGGACCCAGATGTCCCAGTCCTTCTCCTTAACCCCACCTACGAGTATGTATCCCTTAGGGACCTTCCTCACGAACCACACCATCTCATCCAGGTCAGTCCCGAAGACCTTTAGGGTTCTGGTCCCACCGTTGAAACCGACGAGGGCCAGATCCATGTTCCCCCTTGCCGTGGTGACGACAGGAGCCACACAGCCCTTTCCGTAAACCTCAACCGCATAGACCATATCGTCCCCTGGGGTTTTCCACAGAAAAAAGCTAAAACGGTCGTCCTCCTTTACCCCCAGAAGTGCATCGTAAAGGGTCTCCGGACTGAACCTCCTCCCCACGAAGCAGACCTTATCTTTAAGGACCTTTACCCCAAAGCCACCCTCGTTCTCTGGAGATGATACCAACCACACCTGGGGAAAGCTAAGAGGAGGTAAAAGCAGACTCAGAACACAAAGGGGGACCACCCATCTTAGATCCCGCATGATGTCTGGTAACTATACTACACGTGTTTTATCATCAACCGAGCAGCACAGCGTGAGGTTTGCCTTTGAAATCCTCTCTGTCAGAGGTATATACAGGCGTTGCCCCTTCTTCGATCGCCTGCACGTATATGACTGCATCTGAGAACTTCATGCCTCTGATGAACAGCTCAAGGGCTTTGAATACAATACTTTCCTTCTCTATCCGAGCAGGTATGGTCTTGAGGCTCCTTATTATGTCCGCTACCGCTTCCTTTTCCATTCTGTAGGTTCTGTGGAGAACAAAGACAAGTTCAAGAACAACCGTCAGAGGTATGTAAAAGTAGCTTCCTTCTTTACGGGCAGATCTGAAAAGCTCCTCAACTGCTTCTGACTGATCTTTATCCTGTAAAAAGTACCTTAGGATAACGTTAGTGTCGAGAGTTCCCTTACACCTCACCCCTTGCCATAGCCTCCTCAAACTTCTCTTCAACCTTGGAGTCGCTTATACCCTTCTTCAATATGCCCCTGAACCTTTCTATGGGCTGAATTTTCCTTAGCTTCACTTCATCACCCTCAAGCTCTATAAGAAGATAGTCCCCTGCCTTCAGTCCGAGCCTGTCCCTCACGTCCCTGGGTATAACCACCTGCCCCTTAGAAGACATCTTCACAATTCCCGTCATGGTTAATTAATTTAGTTTGTCTTACTTACTATGCAAGGTAAGAGAATATGTGAAAGTAAGAAACAGATGCAAGGAGTAGCTGTTTCAATCCCTTCCTCTCTTTAGGGCATTTCAACAAGATAGAACCCGAGGAATGGCTACGTGAGATAGCTTTTAAGTCGCAATCCCTTCCCCTATTTAGGGCATTTCAACGCGAAGGCTTCTACATTAAATTCTTCTACCACTCCAAGAAGTCGCAATCCCTCCTTCTCTTTAGTGCATTTCAACTGGAGGGATGAACCTTGAGTTGGTTTAATC
>WFOY01000203.1 GCA_015487835.1 Aquificaceae bacterium | reverse complement strand
TTTTTATGGTTTTGGTTTTCTTTTTTAGTGAGGGTTGTGGTATAAAAAAACCGCCCAAACCTCCTCCCAGACCAGAGTTCCAAGTGAGAAGAATAGGGGATCTTGTTTACGTAATCCCCACGGATGGAAACGTTGTGGTGGAAGGGTTTGAGAGGGTCAAGGGTTTTTGGGTGCTGAGAAGGGAGGAGAGGTTCTGCTTCAAGGTCTCCCACGTAAAGGGAAAGAGCGTCCTCCAGTGTGTTGAGGAGGCCCCAAAGGGAAGACCAGAGGCCAAGGTCGAGGTATTTAGGGACAGGGTTGTGGTCAGGCTAAAGGGCTTCAGATCTTACAGGGTTTACCCAGTAAAGGACGATCTTATCCCAGTGCCAGTGATGGAGTCCAACGGGGAGGTGGTCCTCAGGAGGTCCCATGTGGCCAGGAGGTTTGGCATAACAGGTGTGGTGGACGGTGTGGAGACGGAACCCCTCTTCGTGGAGGTTCCCCCCGTAGAAACCGAGAGACCAGAAAAACCCAAGGATCTTAAATACACGGTTAAGGGGAACAGGATCGTCATCTTCTGGAGGGGGGAGGAGGGGATGAGATATCTGGTTTACAGGAACGACACCCTCCTCACGGAGGAGCCTATACTTGTGAACGTCTTTGTGGACAGGTTGCCTGAACCTGGCACCGTTTACAGGGTGATCTCGGTGAACGATGAGGGTGTGAGGAGCGAACCTGCCCAGATAGTTTACAGACCGTAGTGGGCAGCTATGGCTGCGGATATTGCAAGAACTATGTCCTCCTTGTCTATCTCCCCCTCCACCTCGAAGTCGTACTCGCCCTTCTGGATCTTTTCCTCTAAGAACCTAACACCGAAGTTACCCCTCAGAAAGTCGGGGTCCCTCACTATCTCCCTGTAGAGGGGTATGTTTGTCGGTATGCCCCTTATGATGAACTCGTCTATGGCCCTCCTCGCTCTTGCCACCGCCTTCTCCCAGGTGAGGGCCCAGACGGTCATCTTGGCTATGAGGGAGTCGTAGTAGGGTGGGATTATGTAGTCCTTGTAGACGCTCGCGTCTATCCTGACCCCTGGACCACCTGGGGAGTAGTAGGCGGTTATCTTACCAGGGGAGGGGGCGAAGTTCCTCTTGGGATCCTCTGCGTTTATCCTGAACTCTATGGCGTATCCCCTGAAGGTTATGTCGCTCTGGAGGTAGGGGAGTGGCTCCCCCGCAGCTATCCTTATCATCATCTCCACTATGTCCACCCCGGTTATGGTCTCCGTTATCGTGTGCTCCACCTGGAGCCTGGTGTTCATCTCTATGAAGTAGTACTCCTTGGTGTTCATGTCCACCAGGAACTCAAGGGTCCCAGCGTTCTCGTAGCCCACCTTCATGAGGGCCTTGACAGCGTTCCCGAGTATCCTCATCCTAAGATCCTTGTCGAGAGCCGGGGAGGGAGCTATCTCTATTAGCTTCTGGTGCCTCCTCTGGATGGAGCAGTCCCTCTCTCCGAGGTGTATTATGTTACCGTACTTGTCCCCCAGGACCTGGACCTCTATGTGCTTGGGGTTGTCTATATACTTTTCTATGAAGATGTCCCCCTTACCGAAGAAGGTCTCGGCCTCCCTGTAGGCGGACTCAAAAGACCTTCTCAGGTCCTCCTCGTTCCTGGCAACCCTCATGCCCCTACCACCGCCACCGTAAGCGGCCTTCAGCATCACGGGGAAGCCTATCTCCTTAGCTGCGTAGAGGGCGTCCTCTACGGTACCCACAGGTTTGTCCGTTCCCGGAACGACAGGAAGGCCTGCCTCCCTCATAACCTTCTTGGCCCTCACCTTGTCCCCGAACATCTCTATCTGGTCCGGTGTCGGCCCTATGAAGACTACTCCCCTTCTCATGCAGTAACGGGCAAAGTCTGCGTTCTCAGCCAAAAAACCGTAACCTGGGTGTATGGCCTCCGCCCCCACCTGCCTTGCGAGGTCAACTATCCTGACGTAGTCGAGGTAAGCCCTAACTGGGTCCCCTGGGATGAGGTAGGCCTCGTCCGCCTTCTTGACGTAGAGAGCCCTTAAGTCCGCCTCCGAGTAGATGGCTACGGTCCTTATGCCCAGCTCTTTGCAGGCCCTTATGATCCTGAGGTCCACCTCTCCCCTGTTGGCGACCAGGACCTTCTTGAACATAAGAACTTATCTTAGCATCACTGGGCACAGCAGGAGAGTTTGGTTACGTCCTTCTTAAAGCTCTGGGCACAGAGC
>WFOY01000202.1 GCA_015487835.1 Aquificaceae bacterium | reverse complement strand
GCCTGGTATGAGAACGTAAAGCTGGATCCGGGCGGGAAGGAGTGACATGCCCAGGATAGAAAACATAGAGGAGGTTAGAGAGTTCATAAGGAGCACCTCCAAGGAGACTGCGGTCTACGTTGGGTGTGACTCGAGACAGTTCAGGGACAAGACGGTGTTCGTAACTGTGGTGGTGGTCCACATAAACTCGAACCACGGTGCCAAGATATTCTGGAGGGTTGACAGGGTAAACAGGATAAGGTCCATAAGACAGAGGTTGCTGGAGGAGGTGAGCAGGGCTGTTTACACGGCCCTGATGATAGCGGACGCGGTGGAGGACAGACCTTTCGAGGTCCATCTCGACATAAATCCAAACCCCGATCACAGGTCCAGCATAATAGTAAAGGAGGCCGTTGGTTACGTCCTCGCCCAAGGGTTGAAGCCCGTCCTCAAACCTGAAGCCATAGCGGCCTCCGCAGTTGCCGACTTTTTCGGTTCGAAGGTTTAGACCTTCAGTATCTCCTCCGAGACCTCAAGTATGAGATGGGGCCAGTTCCTCTCAAGAAAGTCCTGTATCCTGTCGAGGGCCTCCTTTACGAACCTCGCATCGCTCCCAGCAACGGCTATCCCGAGGGTTCCCCTCTGCCACAGGTCCTGGTTGTCTATCTCCGATACGGAGACGTTGAACTTGGACCTTATCCTGTCCTTGATCGATCTAAGCTCACGCCTCTTTGTCTTGAGGGACCCCGAACCTGGCAGGAACACATTCACCTTAAGCACACCTACCACCATCCCTTCTCTCCCTGTAGAACCTCTCTATGAGGCCTGAGCACTCCTCGACAGGATCGTAAACCCACCTGACCCTGTGGTTCAGCCTGGGGTCGTCGAGAAGGTTATAGAGGGACAGAACCCCCCCGTGCCTCCTGTCAAGGGCGCCGAAGGTTACCCTCCTCACCCTCGAAAGGACCAGGGCGTAGGCACACATCACGCACGGCTCTAAGGTAACGTAAACCTCGCACCCCTCGAGCCGCCAGTTTCCTAACTTAGAAGCTGCATCCCTTATAGCTAAGATCTCCGCGTGGGCTGTGGGATCTTTGAGGGTCTCAGTGAGGTTATGGGCTGAGGATATGACCTCACCGTCCCTCACGACCACGCACCCAACAGGGACCTCACCTTTATCTACCGCTTCCCTCGCAACCTCTAAGGCTAAGCTGAGGAAGTTTACACCCATAGTGGCCAGATACTGTATCATTTATACCATGAAACTCCAGACAGTAGTCCAGCACAAGGAGGATATAGAGAACCCTATGGAGTTCCTGAAGAAGAACTATCCAGACAAGTTCTCTCTGATCGAGAACTGGAGCGAGCTCAAAGTAAACCTCAGGGCAGAACCCATAGATGAGGAGAGGAAGATCCTGGTCCTCGAGGTCCCCCAGGAGGAGTTCGACAAGGTCGCGTCCATATTCCCCTCCAGGGAGGACGCCATGGGGGCCTTCCTGACAACGGCGAGGGAGGCTGGCTGGGAGGAGGTGCCAGAGAGGTACGTGATCTACCACGCCCAGTTCGAGGGGAACAAACTCATAGCGGGTGTGAAGACCGAGAGCGGTGTCTTCAAGTTCGACCAGACCCACCTTGAGCAGCTGATCCAGACGCTGATGAGGTATCCCAGGATAGTCGTTTACTCAAGCGATGTTCTAACTTACATAAAGGACCTCTACCCAGAGGTGGACATGAGGACCTACGTGGTGGCCAGGGAGATAGCGAGGAAGGTGGGAAGGGCTCCATCCCTTGAAGACCTTGGGAAGATATACGGGGTGGACACAGAGACCTTGGAGGGCAAGCTGGAACTTATAGACAGGCTCCTTACCAACCCCGTAAAACTACCAGAGGGCCAAGTAGATCTGAAGCCCTTCTACTACCCCTTGGAAGCATGAAGGGTGTAGTAGTTCTCCTGATCTTTGGGTTTCTGTTCGGGAGCGAGATAAACGACCTTGAGCTGAACATAAGGAAGGAAAGAAGGTTGCCTAAGGAGTTTCTGGAGTTCCGGGAGTTTTTGAGGGAGGTCCTCAAAGAGGAATACGTGGAGGTAGCCCCAGGGATAAAGGTGTCCGCAGACTGTAAGGTGGAGAGGGGTATAGCCTCCTGGTACGGGGGCAGGTTCCACGGGAGGAGGACCGCCTCTGGGGAGATCTACAACCTTTTCAAGTTCACAGCCGCTTCGAGGACACTCCCTCTCGGAACCTACGTCCTTGTGAGGAACGAGGAGAACGGGAAGGTCATAACGGTCAGGATAAACGACAGAGGCCCTTACGTGGACGGCAGGATAATAGACCTCTCCCAGGCGGCGGCTTACAAGCTGGGCATGATGTTCAAGGGTATAGCCATGGTCCAGGTTATACCTCTCAGGTGTCTTTCACCCGAGTCCCTGATCAGGTTCTACGACGAGATCATATACGACCTCGCGAACACCTACTAGGTTACGCTTAGGAACCTGTAACGGAGGCCTTCTATCCTAGTCAGGTTCGATACGACGAGGTCATCGAGGTAAGGGTTGAAGGAAACGACCACAACACCGAGCCCAAAGCCTGTGGACTCGAGTATGTGCCTTGCCTCGTTCAGGAACTCCCTCAGGACCTCGTCCTCCTCCACCTCGAAGGGTGCTCCCAGGAAGTGGTGACTCTGGCTGAGGAAGCTGCCGGGTCTCATCCTAACCATCAAACGGACCGGGTTTAGTGCCTCTATAAGTTTCTGGGTCTCCCTGGCGTACTGGATCCCGAACATGAGCATGGCATCGGTAAC
Organism: Aquificaceae bacterium; assembly: GCA_015487835.1. Classification (GTDB taxonomy): domain Bacteria; phylum Aquificota; class Aquificia; order Aquificales; family Aquificaceae; genus Hydrogenivirga. Next base: position 7,093 of record WFOY01000202.1, on the reverse strand, counting down.
TATATGCTTGGAGGAGAAGGTCACGAACTGTCTGAACCCTGTCTCCCTGAAGTCAAGTTTGGGTCCCTCCTTGGAGGTCTCCACCCAGTGGGGGTGGGGGTCAGGGAGGAGCCAGAGGACCTTCTCGGGGATGAACCTGTCCTCTCCCAAGTCCCCCCACATCATAAGAAGATGAGCCATCATATATAATCTGGATCCAAAGGGGAGGAAGGGAACTAAAGGAGGTGAAGGATGGGGATCCTCCGCCTGCTTGTCCTTGTCTGCCTCATCCTATCCTGCGGTCCTGGGGAGGTAGCCTCAATAGTCAGCTTCACCATCCACGAGGTGGTAACCAGGTCAACCACGATAAGGTTTCTGATCGCCAAGAGGACGATAACCAACGGGAAGATGCTGATCCTCTTTCCTGGAGGTGACGGGACCTGTCACTTCGGCTTCTTCCCCGAGAAGGCAGCCTGCGGCAGGGACTCCTCCAACTCGATAGACGTCGCCCCCAACATATGGGTGAGCTATAACTTCCTCGCAAGGAATATGGAGAGGTTCGCCCAGAGGGGTTACGTGGTCGTCCTGGTGGATATGCCCGAGGACGTGAAGGCCAGGTTCTCGGCGAGCTCCTTGGATCCGAAGGTGATATCCAGCAGGTACAGGGTGGGAACAGACTGGGACGAGGACAACACCACCGATAACTCCCTGGACGTGGTTGAGGACGTGGAGGCTGTGGTCTCTTACGTTACGGTCACCCTCGGCGTGCCCGTGGTAGAGGTCTACCTTGTGGGGACGAGCAGGGGTACCCTCGCCACGGCCTACGTCTCCCACCAGATCACGGCTACGGGTGTGGTCCTGACTGCCACCGTCTCCTCCGACGGCCTCTTCAGCGATTACTGTCCCTCAAGTTCCTCGGACTTCATATCCTGCACCGGGATAAACGGTTACGCCGGCAGGGTTATCATGGTCCACCACCAGAACGATGGGTGTCCCGCCTCCACCCACACCTCGGCCAACACGGTTTACGGGGACCTCACAATATCGGACAAGCACTTCACCACAGTAACGGGTGGGAGTGAGGTGTCTTCTAACCCCTGTGCGGGGAAGACCTATCACGGCTTCTGGGGCAGGGACGGTGATGTGGTAAGCCTCATCCTGGACTGGATAGAGGGGAGGCCTGTGCCAGGCAGTATATAATATCCATCCCATGGGCAGGTTTTACGTTACCACACCCATATACTACGTGAACGACGTCCCCCACATAGGCCACGCCTACACCACTATCGCGGCGGACACCTTGGCGAGGTATTACAGGCAGAAAGGCTTTGAGGTCTTCTTCCTCACGGGAACGGACGAGCACGGCCTGAAGATCCAGAAGTCTGCCGAAGAGAGGGGCATGGACCCCAAAGACCTGGCGGACATGAACGCGGAGAACTTCAAAAAGCTTTGGGAGTTCCTCGGTATAGAGTACTCCAAGTTCATAAGGACCACGGACCCAGATCACGTTGAGTTCGTGAAGGAGGTTTTCACAAAGAGCTACGAGAGGGGGGACATATACTTGGGGGAGTACGAGGGGTGGTACTGTGTGGGGTGCGAGGAGTTCAAGTCCGAGAAGGATCTTCTTGACGAAAACAGGTGTCCTATACATCTCAAGCCCTGCGAGTACATAAGGGAGCCCTCCTACTTCTTCAGGCTGAGTGCCTACCAGGAAAAGCTCAAGGAACTATACGAGGAGAACCCGGACTTCATAAGACCGAGGGAGAGGAAGAACGAGATAGTGTCCTTCGTAAAACAGGGGCTAAAAGACCTCTCGGTGACCAGACCGAGGAACAGGGTGAGGTGGGGCATAGAGGTCCCCTTTGACCCTGACCACACCATATACGTGTGGTTCGACGCCCTGTTCAACTACATCTCAGCTCTTGGGAACCTCAGAGAAAAGTTCTGGCCCGCGGACGTCCACATAGTGGGGAAGGACATCCTCAGGTTCCACACCGTTTACTGGCCCGCCTTCCTTATGTCCACGGGCTACGAGATCCCCGGGACCGTCTTCGGCCACGGCTGGTGGACCGTGGAAGGTAAGAAGATGTCCAAGACCCTCGGGAACGTGGTGGACCCCTACGAGGTGGTGAAGGAGTACGGCCTCGACGAGGTGAGGTACTTCCTCCTCAGGGAGGTCCCCTTCGGCCAGGACGGAGACTTCTCCAAGGCCGCGATCCTGAACCGTATAAACGGTGAACTCGCCAACGAGATAGGAAACCTCTTCAGCAGGGTGGTCTCCATGGTTAGCAAGTACCTCAAGGGTGAGGTGAGCGGGAACCCGGACAGATCCTACACAAACCTGGCGGAGGAGGTCGTAAGGAGGTACGAGAAGTCCACGGAGGAGATAGACTTCTACAGGGCCATAGAGGAGGTGATCAGGCTAACGGGCTTCCTCAACAAGTTCGTTGACGAGAAGGCTCCCTGGGAACTCGCAAGGAGAGAGGACCCAAAGCTCAGGGACGTACTTTACACCCTCACAGACGGCCTTTTCCTCACAGCCTGGATGCTAAGGCCTGTGATGCCAAACAAGATGGAGGAGGCCCTCAGGATGATAGGTCTTGAAGAGATCCCAAGGGACCCAAGGCCAGCCCAGATAAGGACCTACAGGGTGGGTAGCAGGAAGATCCTCTTTCCCAAGAGGTAGAGGGGCCTAAAATATACTCAGTATGCGGAAAAGAAGGGTGTCCAGGTCCTGGAAGGCTGTCTCCTACCTCCTCGTAGCCCTTGTCCTGTATGCGTTCTACGAACTCTCGGAGGCCCAGTTCAGGAAGCTGGGGGGCAAACCTCCAGAGAACAGGATCCCCTGCAAGGTAGTTAAGGTTTACGATGGAGACACCTTCAGGTGCAGACTGGAGAACGGTGAGGAGGTTAAGGTGAGGCTGATCGGTGTGGACACACCCGAGAGCAGGGTGAACCCTAAGGCGAGGAGGGACGCAAGGCGGGAGGGTCTCAGCCTAAAGCAGATAGTAAGGCTCGGAAAGAAGGCGACCGAGTTCACGAAGAAACTGATACCTCCGGGGACGGTCGTTTACTTAGAGACGGACGTCCAGGTTCACGATAAGTACGGGAGACTCCTCGCCTACGTTTACCTACCGGATGGGAGGATGCTGAACGAGGTCCTCCTCGAGGAGGGCTACGCCAAGATGATGACGATACCTCCCAACGTAAAGTACGTGGAGAGGTTCAGGAAGGCCCAGAGGAGGGCTATCAGCGAAGGAAGAGGTCTCTGGAGTGAGGGGATGTGATGCCGCTCTTTCCTGCCTTTGTTGACCTCTCGGCTAAGAAGGTCCTGGTGGTGGGGGGCGGTAAGGTGGCCACCAGAAAGGTGAGGAGCCTTCTTAAGTTCACGAACAACATCACCGTGGTCGCACCCAAGGTTACGGATGAGATCGAGAGGCTGGCGGAGGAGGGAAGAATAAGGCTAAAGAGGAGGAGGTTCCTGGCCTCCGACCTGAAGGGGATCTTCATGGTTGTCGTCGCGGTGGACAGGGAAAGTCTCCAGAGGAGGATCTACCGGCTGTGTGAGAGGAGAAAAATCCTCTGCAACGCTGTTGACTCTCCAGAGTGGTGTAGCTTCATATTCCCCTCCCTCGTTGTGAGGGGGGACCTTGTGATAGGTATAACCAGCGGGGGAAAGGCACCCGCGGTTTCGAGGAGGACGAGGGAGCTGGTCGAGAGGTGCCTCCCCGAGAACATAGAGGAGGTTCTAAGGAGGGTAGCGGACCTAAGGAAGAGGATCCCCAAAGGGGAGGACAGAAGGAGGAAGATGATAGACCTCGTAGAGGATCTCCTCCCCTTTGAGTGAGGTATATTTAACCCATGGAGGGGAGGTCCCTTCTATCCTGCAAGTGGGCGGTCCAGATAATCCTCAGCCTGACTGAGGGCCAGAAGAGACCTTCAGAACTGAAGAGGTCAGTGGAGGGAATAAAGGAGAGGGTTCTCTTCGACAGGCTCTCGAGACTCCTGAAAGGTGGGATCGTAGGTAAGTGGTCCAAGGAGGGCTATCCGAAGGAGACCTACTACTACCTTAAAAACCCAGAGGAGTTCAGGAGTCTTGCCGAGTGGATGTCTTCGGTGGACATCTCTGTGGAGGAGGCCGTTAAGGTCCTCTCCTGCAAGTGGACCCTGAGGGTCATGGAGAACCTCAAGGAGGCAAAGACCCCCTCGGATCTTAAGAAGACCCTCAAAGGCATATCCGATAAAGTTCTCCAGGACAGGCTCTCCAAGTTGGAGAGGCTGGGACTCGTACGGCGGGAAGTTGTCCCCGCCAAGCCTGTAAGGGTTGAGTACAGTCTGACCGATAGGGGTCACAGGGTTCTTCCCACACTCCTGCAGCTTGAGGGATTTATCCTCAGCAGGTGACCTCACCTCGTCCATACTGAGAAGACGAAGTCCCTGTCCCTCACCTGGGAGTGGCAGGAGTGGCAGTCCCTCACCATGTCCTTGACCAAGCTCCTCCCCTTGCCGTCATAGGCGTAGTACCCCCACCCGTCGGTCTCCTTATACCTTTTACTGTCCTTCACCATGAAGGCCTCTATCCTCTTCAGACCTTCCACGTAGGCTGTATTGCCGTCAGCAGGTCTGTGATCGTAGAAGACAACGGCCAGAACCGTCCCATCGGGGAAGCGCCTTTTTCCTGTCTTTTTGATCGTAGCCAGACCTCTGTCGTTCACGTAAACGTGGTGGATCCCCCAGAAGGGGTTGTACAGGGGGTGGTCCTTCCCGAATATGACCATACTCTTCACGTGGTTCCAGCTCCTGTACTCGCGGGGATCGACCTTGAAACCGGTCTCCTCCCCCGCCGTGGATCTCCCGTAAAAGGCAAGCAGAGTGATCGTAGCCCCTGTGACGCCAAGAACCAACAGCTTCCTCATGACTCACCTCCTCAGGATCGAATTTCGTAAGTTATTGATATATGTCAATTTCTGAAAAACGAGTTAGCCCCTTACCGGTTTTTCAGTATACTCTCATTAGATATGTGCAGGGTCGTTGAAAACCCTATAGTTGTTTACGAGAAGGGGATCCACAGACCCGAACCTACGAGGTTCTGGATCTTAGACAGGATGGTGAGAGGCGAGATCTCGAAGATCGAGGCGGAGGGTTGGATAAAGAGGTTCTCCGAGATGATCACTGAGGACGAGGATCTCTTCGATCTCTTCGTGGGTCTCCACGAGAAGGAGGTGAGGAAGAGGGAGGAGATCCTGAGGAGAGACTTCCCAGAGGTTTACCACGGGACAGGTAAGTGGGACCTCGTGTGCAAGAGGGTCCTCCTCGACCCAAACGTAGGTATAGGGGGCATAAGGAACTTCAGGGAAAAGCCTTTCAAGGTCAGGTGCCTGCATCTCTGGACCGCCTACCACCTCGGTGACCCTGAGTTCAGGAACCCAATAGGTGAGTTCGTGGTCTCTAAGATCCAACCTTCCTGCAGAAGGTGAGGTAGGCGGTGTGGCCGACCATAGTGTCTTCGGGCCTCAGTCTCTCAGGTACGGTCTTGTAGTACCTAACGAGTATCTCCAAGACCTCCACACCACCGAACTTACCGCCGAAGTTCCTAAGCAGGGCAGACACCTGGTTTGTAGTTGGGAGCAGGAAGCCCGCAACGCCCCCCACCTTAAGAACGCCGTGAACCTTCTCAAGGTAAGGGACAGGGTCCTTTACATCCACGAACACGGCGTCGAAGGTGTTTTCGGGAACCTCGGCCTCCAAGAAGTCTCCAAGGTGAAATTTTACGTTTCCCCCCAGGCCGAACCTTGAGAGGTTTTCCTTGGCGATCCTGTGGAACTCCTCCACCACCTCGTAGGTGTGGACCTCCCCCGCGATCACCGAGAGGACGGCACAGAGGGCACCGCTCCCCGTCCCGAACTCGAGGACCTTCGAGTTCCTGTCCACACCCAGTTTGAAGGCTATGTAGAAGGCGTCCTTGGGGTATACGATCTGGGTTTTCCTGGAGAAGCCGAGGAGTATTATCTCCTCGAGGGTTGGTCTGAACACCTCGAACCTACCAACTCTGATGCCCTCTGGTTTTCCGATAAGATCCCTGAACCTGAGGACCTCCCTCCTGACGTTCAGGGATCCTGAGGGGTCGAGTCTTCTGAGGTACCTCTTCTCCTCGTACCTTATGAGGACCCACTCTCCTTCCCTGAACATAGGGAAGATCTTACTGCTTCACCTTCAGATACTTCTCTACGTCGAGAACCTTGAATATGTCCTTGAAGGGTCTAAGCTGGAACTCAAGCTCCTCCTCCTGCTTCTCCTCTCCAAACTCCTGGGCGCTCACGTCCACCATGAAGGAGAGGAGGTTGAGGAGCTGCCTCTCCTCCTCCTCGTTGGGGTTCTTGGTTAGGTGGATCTTTCCCTCGGTAAATATGAGGAAGGGGTACTTGGCCACCTCCCTGAGGACTATCGTGTTTATCTTGGATGGTGAGTGCTTCATGAATATGCTTATGATCTCGTTGATCATGAAGAGGTAAACCTTCGAGGCTATGTTGTCCACCTTAGTCAGGAAGTAAAGGCTCACGAAGAAGGGCTCCTCGAAGAGGAGGGAGGAACTTATCTTGAAGACCCCGTCTGCTTCGGTAAGGGTTATAACCAGCTTACCCTCCCTGAATATGACGAACCTGTCCCCCTTCCTCTCGGATATAAGCAGGAGGGCGTTCTTCTTGTACTTGCTGAGGCCCAGAAACAGCTTGCTTATCTCCATGAAGTTGCTCGACACTGTGTCTATGTCTGGCTTCCCCAGGTATCTGAGGGCTATGAACCTGACTATGCTCCTGTCAAGGGATATGAGGCTGAGCTCTGCGTTCCTGTCGGGGCTGAGGAGGAACTCGAAGAGGTCGAAGTCGGGGGGATAGACGGCGAAGATCTCGCTGTTCTCGTAGAAGAGGTTTATGGTGTAGGTGGGAGAGGATATCTTGGCTATGCCCGAGAAGTTGCTGGTCTTCAAGCTCTCGAGGATCGCAAGGATGTTCACCCTCTTGAGAGGGACCTTCTCCATGACGTAGTCTATCTCGAGCTCCTCGGTCATCTCCCCCTCCCTGAACTCGTAAATGTCCAGCTTTCCCTCAGCCAGCAG
>WFOY01000201.1 GCA_015487835.1 Aquificaceae bacterium | reverse complement strand
CTACTCCTTCAGCCAGGAGGAGTCCCCGGTACGCATAGCGGAGAGGTCCAAGGCGAGGGCCGAGGAGGAGGGTGTTGACTACCTTCTCCTTGACACCGCAGGAAGGGTCCACGTGGACGAAGACCTTATGGAGGAGATCAGGGAGATAAAGGAAGCGGTAAGACCCTCCGAGGTTATCTACGTGGCGGACGCTATGCAGGGCCAGATGGCCCTTGAGGCGGCAAGGACCTTTCACGAAGCCCTGGGCCTCACAGGTGTGCTTATAACAAAGATGGACGGTGATGCGAGGGGGGGTCTCGCCCTATCCGTAAGGGAGGCCCTCGGTGTGCCCATAAAGTTCGTAGGTGTCGGTGAGAAGATGGAGGACCTGGAGCCCTTCTACCCGGACAGGGTCGCCCAGAGGATACTCGGATTGGGAGACATCCAGTCCCTCGCCGAGAGAGCCCAGGAGGTCATCCCCGAAGACAGGGCCCAGCACTTGTCCGCCAAGGTTATGGCCGGTGAGTTTGACCTTGAGGACCTTAGGGAGATGATAAGGATGATCAAGAGCATGGGTCCCCTGGACAAGCTCCTCTCCATGATCCCGGGCATCGGTGCCCAGATAAGGAACATAAAGGTGGACGAGAGCCAGTTCAAGAAGATAGAGGCGATCATAAACTCCATGACACCTGAGGAGAGGAGGAATCCCAGGATAATAAACATGAGCAGGAAGAAGAGGATAGCGAGGGGGAGCGGGACAACTGTGTCGGACGTGAACAAGGTCCTGAAGCGTTACGAGGAGATGAGGAGGATGATGAGAAAACTCAAAGGCATGTCAGGTATACCTATGCCCAAGTTTCCCTTCAGGATCTGATATAATTAACTGCCTAAAGTTTCAGGAGGTAAAGTATGGCTGTGAGGATAAGGCTCGCCAAGTTCGGGAGGAGAAACCACCCTATATACAGGATAGTTGTGATGGACTCCAGGTCTCCGAGGGAGGGGAACTACATAGACATACTCGGAACCTACGACCCGAAGAGGAAGCAGATAATAGATATCAAAAAGGACAAAGTCCAGAAGTGGATAACCTCGGGGGCGGAGGTGGCCTCCAGGGCCAAGATCATATTTGAGATGGCAGGTATACTCAAGGATATAATACCTGAGGGTCATGAGTTCAGAAGAACCGGGGATTACTGGGTACTCAGGAAGAAAACCACCAAGGAGGTGCGTTCATGAGCGCTATGAAGGACATCGTTGAGACCACAGCCAGGGCACTGGTGGACAATGCGGAGAAGGTGCAGGTGACCGAGATCGAGGGAGAGAAGACCATAGTGATCGAGCTGAGGGTGGACCCCTCCGAGCTCGGGAAGGTTATAGGCAAGCAGGGGAGGATAGCCAGGGCTCTGAGGACGCTCCTCTCCGCCATGGGAAGGAAGGCGGGGAAGAGGGTTGTCCTCGAGATCCTTGAGTAGTTAGAAAAAACCCACGTTTTTGAAGTGATCTACCCTCCCCTCGATCACGACGACAAGGTCTACCCTGAAGCTTAGCCTAAGACCCTTCCTCTCCATGAATTCGTGTGCGCAGGAGAGTATGCGTCTCAGCTTCTTCCTGGTGAACCTCTCAGCAGGATGCCCGAGATCCTCTGTCCTCCCTCCCTTAACCTCCACGAACACCAGCTCGTTGCCGTCGAGGGCGATTATATCGACCTCACCACCCCTGCACCTGTAGTTCCTCTCTAAGATCCTGTAGCCCTGTCTCCTCAGGTGATCAGCCACCCTCTCCTCGTATATCTGCCCTCTCCTCAAGATCTATCTCCCTCAGTATATCCTCGGGCCTAACGGCCGCTGTCCCGAACTCCCCAACCACTATACCAGCACAGAGGTTAGCGAGCTCACAGGCTGTTTCCCAGTCCGCCCCGGCGAGGTAGAAGGCGACCAGCGAGGCCACCACCGTGTCGCCGGCTCCCGTGACATCGTAGACCTCCCTCGCCCTCGCCGGGAAGTGCTTTGTGGTCTCCGTGAACAGGGTCATCCCCTTTGGTCCCCTTGTGACCACGAGGGTCTTTAGGTTCATATCCCTTTTGAACTTAAGGCCCAGGGCCTCCACGCTCTCCCCAGACAGGGGGTCCGTCATCTCCCTAAGCTCCTTCTCGTTTGGGGTTATAAGGTCTGCACCTCTGTAAAGCCT
>WFOY01000200.1 GCA_015487835.1 Aquificaceae bacterium | reverse complement strand
TTATAGACTTCCTGAGGAAGGTCCTTTGAGGAGGTTTCTGTACAGGATCCCCGAGGAGGACCTGTGGGAACTTCTCCTTGATAAGAAAACTCCTGTCGAGGTGGTAGCCAGGGAAGGGGATCTTATCACCTTCGCAACCTACGAACCCCTTGAGGGTCTCGAACCAATAAAGGAGGAGGAGGTCACCGAAGATTGGAAAAGCTGGAAGGAAAGTTTTGGTCCCGTGGAGGTTGGAGACCTCGTTGTCCTACCACCTTGGAAGAAGGTTATACTTATAAAGCCCGGAATGGCCTTCGGTACAGGCCTCCACCCATCGACGAGGATCTGCCTCAGAGCCCTCCAGGATACGGTAAGAGAAGGTGATTCGGTCCTCGACGTCGGAACGGGTAGCGGTATCCTCGCCGTAGCCTCTAAGGTCTTGGGTGCTCGCAGGGTCCTCGCCATAGACGTGTCTGAGGAGGCTGTGAGGGAGTGCAGGGAGAACGTAAGGTTAAACCGTGTGGAGGTGGAGTGCAGGAGGGGGAAGCCAGAGGAGATAGATGGGACCTTCGACCTGGTCGTTGCCAACCTGGACATATCAGTGTTCCAAGAGGAACTGAAACATATAGTCAGGGTCTCGAAGGGCAGACTGATCCTCTCCGGGCTGTATGGGAAGGAGGACCTTAGGAGGATCGAGGACATGCTCAAAGATCAGGGTCTTCTTGTCTGTAGAATATATGAGGAGGAAAACTGGTTCTGCGTAGGGGTGGGAGATGTCAGGAGTTAGGAGGCTGATAAGGACGATCGTCTTTTTGGGTCTCCTTGGTGTCATAGGTTTTACCCTATACAACGTCTTCTTTTACAAACCCAAGGTTATAGGTCTGGAACAGCTTGAGAAACTCCCCAAGGTCAAGGATGTGACCCTCACAGTAACGCCGAGGAGTTACGTGGACCTCGTTGAGGTCAAGGCATTCCAGGGCCCAAAGGAGGTTCTCCTGTTCAGGGGAAGGCTCCCCGAGAGAACGAACGAGGTAACCTTCAGGGTGGAACCCCAGGTCCTTGGCCTCAGGAACGGGCCGGCCAGGGTCCTCGTTGAGGTGAGGAGGTTCTTCCTTTTCAGGGAGGGCTTCGAGGTCCAGGCTACCGTCGATGTAGACCCGCCGAGGATCAGGATAATATACGCACCCTACAGGGTCCTCCAGGGAGGTTCGGGCGGCATAAGGGTTAAGGCCAGCGAGGAGGTGGACCTTTTCGTAGAGGTCGGGAAGCGGAGGTTCAGGTCCTTCAAGGTCTCCGAGGACAACACCTACATAGCCTTCTTCGGTGTCCCCGTTGACGCCTCACCGAGGGAGGTGATAAAGGTCGTCGCTGTGGACGAGGCAGGGAACAGGACGGTCGTACCCCTCGGGACAGGTATAAGAAGAAACAGGTTCAGGAGGGTGACGATAGACCTTTCCAGGAGGGAGAACCTGGTGAGGACCAAGATCTATTCCCTCCTCGGGGGTAACCTGGAGAACATGGACTTCGTAACGGCCTTCAAGGAGGTAAACGAAAAGTTAAGGAAGAGGGACGAGGAGAGGATAAGGGAGATAGGGAAGAGGTCCAAGCCCCAGAGGTTCTGGAGGGGAAGATTTCTCCAGATGAGGGGGGCCAAGGTCCTCTCCTACTTCGGTGAGAGGAGAAGGTACGTTTACAAGGGTAAGGTGATAAGCAGGAGCTGGCACCTCGGGTACGACCTCGCATCGGTCAGGAACTCGGAGGTCCCCGCTGCCAACAGCGGTGAGGTGGTCTTCGCCGGAGACCTGGGCATATACGGTAACACCGTGATCATAGACCACGGCTTCGGGATTATGAGCCTCTACGCCCACCTCGCCGACTTCAGGGTAAAGGAGGGTGACTTCGTGAAGAAGGGCCAGATAATAGGCGTGACTGACATGACGGGCCTCGCCTTCGGGGACCACCTCCACTTCACGGTGCTGATAGATGGGTACGAGGTCACACCCTTGGAGTGGTGGGACCCAAGGTGGATTAGAACAAGAATAGAACCCGTCTTCTCAGATTAGGTGGCAGGTCCTGTTCAGGTAGGCTATCCTGAACCTACCATCGTACCTTATGAGACTCACGCTGGCGTTGTCCATGTGTATCCTCCAGATCTTTTCAAGACCTATACCTGTGGCAAGACAGACGATGGCGTGGAGCGTCCCCCCGTGGCCTACGAGGGCGATGACCTCCTCCTCCGATCTCATGAGGTCTTCAAGGAGAGACGCTACCCTCTTCTCGAACAGGTCCATAGGTTCTTGAGTGGGTAGTGGGTACCTTACAGGGTTTCTCAGCCAGTTCAGAACGGCGTTCCTGTCCTCCTCCAACAGGTCCAGAAACTTCTTCCCCTCCAGATCCCCGAAGGACATCTCCCTC
>WFOY01000199.1 GCA_015487835.1 Aquificaceae bacterium | reverse complement strand
TCAAGAAGGGCGATGTGGTGGAGGGCAGGGTTATAAAGATAGACCCCAACAAGGGAATAACCCTGATAATAGACGGCGCCCTGAGGGCTTTTCTGCCGAAGGAGGAGCTGTCCTGGGGCAGAGACAGGAACCCTTACAACTACGCTGAGGTGGATGAAACGCTGAAGGTCAAGGTGAAGAAAAAGTCGAAGGACAAGGAGTTTCTTATAGTCTCCTTGAGGGAGATGAAGGAAAACCCCTGGGAGAAGTTCCTAAAGGATCACAAGGTCGGCGACGTCCTCGAGGCCAGGGTGATCCAGTCAGGTTCAAAAGGTGTGGTGGTTGAGATAGACGAGGGTGTGGAGGGCTACATCCCTCCGGAGGAGATCAGCTGGGAGGGGGCGGAACCTCCCAAGGGGGACACCGTTAAGGTCAAGATCCTGAGGATCGAACCGAAGAGGCGAAGGGTCATACTCAGCATAAAACAGGCCCAGCCCAAACCCTGGGAGGAGTACCTCAAGACCAACCCACCCGGGACCAGGGTCAGCGGGACCGTGGTCAGAATAGAAGGTAGCAGGGCCATAGTTGACTTAGGGGACGGCAAGGTCAAGGGCATAATCCACAGGAGCGACCTCTCCTGGACCAAGCCCAAGAGGATAGAGGAGGTCTTAAAGGAGGGAGAAAAGAAGGAGTTCATGATACTCGGGACCGATGGCAGATACGTAAAGCTCGGTATAAAGCAGCTCACACCGAACCCCTGGGACACGGTCAAGGAGAAGTACAAGGTGGGCGATACGGTCAGGCTTAAGGTGAAGGAGGTCTTTCCCTTTGGTGCCTTCCTCGAACTCCCAGAGGGTGTTGAGGGGCTCCTCCCCTTCTCCGAAGTCCCGAGGGACGTGAGGATAGAGGTGGGTGCCGAGTACGAGGTTAAGATAATAGACCTGGACCCCAAGGAGGGGAAGGTGACCTTCTCCATAAAGGCCCTCAGAGGTGAGGAGGATCAAAAGGAGGTGGAACCGGTAGAGGAGGTCTCAACGGGTGGGTTCAAGTTGGGGGAGATCCTCAAGAAGAAATGGAAGATGTAAAAGTTGTGTATACTTTAAGTATGCCCTCCCTGGAGTTCTGAGATGACCAAGAAGGACATAGCGAACTCCGTGTACGAGAGATGCAACAGCGAGATCAACGTAACCAAGAAGGAGATCTACGAGATAGTCTCGGAGATATTCAGGATAATGGAGGAGACGCTCCAGAGGGGTGAGAAGGTCCAGATATCCGGGTTCGGGACCTTTATAGTCAAGATGAGAAAGGGCAAAATCGGGAGGAACCCTAGGACCGGGGAGGAGGTCCCCGTTCCTGACCGGAAGGTGATAATCTTCAAACCTTCCAAGAAGCTCCTGGAACTCGTTGAACTCAAGCTCAAGAAAGTATAATAAATAATGAACGGGGTGTAGCGCAGGTGGTAGCGCGCTGGCATGGGGGGCCAGAGGTCGCCGGTTCAAGTCCGGTCACCCCGATTTCTCCCTCCCCTCAAATCCCTGAACTTCAACCGTTTCCCGATCCGGACCTGTTTTCCTGACATGATGAAAAATTCTTAGTTTTTCTTATTTTCTTCCTTCTTTTTCCCTGCTGTTCTTCGCCAGTTTTTCGGAAAGGTCCCGGAAGCCTGAAAGACGGGACTTGACAGGCCATAAGGAAACGGCGAAAATCAAAGTATGGCTGGTTTTCTCCAGGTTCTTCGGGATGTCAGAAAGAGGTTCACAAGACCTTTCAGGGTGGACTCAAAGAACGGGTGGTTTTACCTGGGGTTCGGGAAGGATCTCATGACCGGTGATATGGGAAGAATTTACTGGGAGAAGCTCCAGGACCACGGGATAGTTTTCGGGGCTTCGGGTTCGGGAAAGTCTGAGCTTGTGGCAAGGAAGACCTACGAGGACATAATGACGGGATACCAGTCCTTCAACATAGACCCGAAGGGTTCTCCGAGCTGGCTTGAGGCGTTTCTCAAAGCCTGTTACAGAAAGGGAGTGCTGTACGATAAGGAAAGGGGACCCATTATCCTTGCCCTTCCCTACCCGGAGGTATCTTTTAAGTTCAACCCCCTTCAGGGACTCACCCCACATCAGATAGCTTTCGTGGTTGCTTCGGGAATACCCGAGAGCAAGGAACCCTTCTGGTGGCAGATTTCGTACGAGATAACCCTCGTGACCTCGCTCGGCTTAAGGGCAAGAGGAATAGAGCAGATAACTTTTTCGGATATTTACAGCTACATTACCGTTGAGGGGATAGAGGAACTCCAGAGGAAGGTCATAGCGGACACGAACTTCGAGAGTGAATACAGAAACGAAGCCATAAAGACTCTCGACAAGCTCGCCAC
>WFOY01000198.1 GCA_015487835.1 Aquificaceae bacterium | reverse complement strand
TCCTGTAAATGAGGAAGGATATAGCTCCTAGGAGTATCTCTATCGTGAGGAAGAAGAGGAGGAAGCTCTTTATGAGTGCCTCCCTCTCGTAGGAAGTCTTGGGAAGGATACCTCTAATCCAAGACGTAACCCACACCTCTGACCGACCTTATGTTCAGTCCTGTCTTCTTCTTGAGCTTGTTTATAGCAACCCTGAGAGCTACCGGCGAGGGGTTTACCATTAGGTCGTACAGCTCCTCGTGGGTCACCACCCTGCCCCTGTTCCTCATGAGCTTCAGGAGTATGCTCCTCTGGACCTCACCCAGATCGATCTCCCTATCACCTCTGAAGAACCTGCCGTCCCTGTAGGTGATCTCTCCGTACCTCAGGTCCTCCTCCTGTTTTCTCAAACGAGCCCTTATCCTGACCACCAGCTCCTCTGGATCGAAGGGCTTCTTTATGTAGTCCTCCGCTCCCACCGAGAAGCCCCTTGTTATGTTCTCCACGTCGGTGAGGGCGCTTATGAATATGGTCGGGGTGTCGTCCTTCATGTCCCTCAGGTCCCGGACGAGGTTTATTCCATCGCCGTCACCCAGGTTCACGTCGAGTACGTACATGTCGTACCCCTTCCTCTCTATCTGGTCCACAGCCTCCGAGTAGGAGGTCGCCAGCGTGACCTGGAAGCCCGCCGTCTCTAAGTAACTCTTCAGGCTCTGGGCGAGGATCCTGTCATCCTCTACAAGCAGGATCTTGACCCCCATCGATACTTAATTTAGAACCGCAAACCTACCCTGAAGGTCAAAGAGTGGTCCACGGATCTCTCGTCGAGTCCGTAGGAGTAGCTCAGGGTGGTGTAGATCCTCCTGGTTATGTCGTAGAGCAGGAAGGTGGACAGGTAGTCCAGGTTGTCCCCGCCCACGCTCGATTGGGCAGTGTCGTAGGAGACACTTACGTAGAGTTTCTTCGTGACGTCGTAGCCGGATCCTAAGGATAGGGAGTAGGTGTTCCTCCTTCCCTCCGCGAACCTGATCGTGTAGCTCCCATAGAGGAACACATCGATCCTGCCGAGGAAGAGGTCTAAGATCATGGAGGGTGTGAGGTGAAGGTCGCCGTCCGTGAAGGGGTCGGCACCCGTCGGTATCCTAACCCTGAGGCCGGGTATCAGGTAGAGGTTGCCTACGGGAAACCTGTAACTGCCGTACAGAGTCGTGTCCCCCATGCCGGACCCTGAGATACGGCTGTAAACGTAGTACCTTGTGGTCAGGGATAGGTAGAACCTCTCGTAGTAGTAGGCTACCGAGGAGAGGAGGGCCGCACGCCTCTCCGCCTCGTCGGAGGAGAAGGTACCTCCAACCCTGAGGTAGAACCTACCTTTGGGTCTCTCCAGAGGGCACCCGTACTTATCCACAAGGACCAGGATGGGTGTCCCCGGACACTTATCCCTGCTGTCTTCCACACCGTCTAAGT
This sequence comes from Aquificaceae bacterium, assembly GCA_015487835.1. GTDB lineage: Bacteria > Aquificota > Aquificia > Aquificales > Aquificaceae > Hydrogenivirga. Next base: position 2,103 of record WFOY01000198.1, on the reverse strand, counting down.
CCGAGTCCTTGAAGGCGAAGGATACACTGAGGAGGGTTATGATCAGTAGGGGAATCTTAGATTTCATGGAACTCTATTTTATATGAACTTTTCACGATCTCAGTGTTCGTGCTCTCTCCTCTCCTCCTCGTCCATCTCCTCTATCTTCTCCATCATGTCCTCTGGCACCCTTTCGGAGATATCCTCCATGACCTCCTCCCTCTCCTCAACACCACCTACGTGTTCCATCTCCTCAAACCTGTCCTCCACCTCCCTACCACCCTTCAGCTCCTCGTAGATCTCCCTTATCATCTCCTCCCTCTCCTCCATGCTAAGCTCTCTCAGTTTTAGCTTCAGCTCGTTCATCACTTTGTACCTCTCCTCGGGAGGTGTCCTCTTTACCCTGTCTAAGATCTCGAGGATCTCCTGGTGCAGGTCCTGGGACACGGAGACCGAAAGAGCCGCAAGCATCACGACCAGAAATCTCATGCTTTAATTATATTAGGCTCCTGTTACCAGAGCGTTACCTATGGAGAGGGAGAGGATATACTTCTACTTCTTCGTCGCCCTTGTGGTTCTGTTTTTGGGCCTCGCCCTTCTCACCCTCGTTCCCTTCCTGGTTCCCATACTCTGGGCGATAGTGATAAGCATAGTCATATACCCAGTCCACCTTTACCTCCAAAGGATTGTGAGGAGCAGGACCCTATCCGCCTTTATAGTCACCGCCCTCGTGTTCCTGTTCCTCATAATCCCCATGAGCATAATAAGCGTCCTCGTGATCCAGCAGGTGATCGACGTAACCCAGAGGCTGGTCGTCTTCTTCCAGGAGCACAGCTACAGGGACATCCTCGACCAGGTCTCCAGACTGCCTATTATCAAGGAGTATACGGACAGGATGGGTCCCGTTGTGGAGTTCTTCCAGAGGGAGGAGGTGAGGAAGCTGGTCGCCGAGTCCCTCCAGAGGATACTCAGGTTCATAGGGGACAAGATAGGGCAGGCGGCCTTCCTCGCCGGGAAGAACGTTTTTTACATATTCGTGTTCCTCCTCGTGTTCTTCTTCATACTAAGGGACGGCCTCGAGATCCTGAGGAGGATAGAGAGGCTAATACCCATGAACAGGGATGACTTAGAGAGTATCCTCTGGACCGTTTACAGGACCACGCTCGCCGTGGTTTACGGGTCCGTCGGGACAGCCCTCATACAGGCCATCCTCGGTTACATCGGCTACTCCATAGTGGGGATAAAGTTCGCCCTCCTCTGGAGTGTGATCACATTCTTCGCCGCGTTCATACCTCCCTTCGGGGCTTCCGCCGTGTGGTTCCCGCTCGCTGTCTACACCTTCTTCAACATAAGCCCGTGGAAGGCCCTGTTTCTTGGTGTGTGGGGGACCCTTCTCATATCCACGATGGACAACTTCGTAAGACCCCTTATAATCAAGCAGGGGATAAATATCCCTTACGTGGTACTCTTCTTCGCGACCATAGGCGGGCTCCTGAAGTTCGGGTTCATAGGTCTGTTCCTGGGACCCATAATATTCACGACGCTTTTCTCCCTGTTCAAGATCTACGAGAGGCGTATCCTCAGCGAAGGTACTTGAAGGCCTTGTCCCCTATGTCCCTCCTGAACTGCATGCCCTCAAAGCGGATCTTCGAGAGGGCTTTGTAAGCCCTGTCCTTCGCCTCCCTGAGGGTCTCACCGTAAGCACACACGTTGAGGACCCTGCCCCCGTTCGTGACCACCTTCCCCTCTTTGAGGGCCGTCCCAGCGTGGAAGAGGACTACACCCTCCTCCCTCTCCGCCTCCTCCAAACCCTGGATCTCAACACCCTTCCTCGGGCTCTCAGGGTACCCTTCGGAGGCTATCACCACGTCGAGGGCCCACCTTTCGTCCTCCTCTATGACCACGTCCCTGCCCTCGTAGAAGTTGACCATGACCTCAAGGAAATCGTTTCTTATCCTCATCAATGTAGGCTGGGCCTCCGGATCTCCGAGCCTGACGTTGAACTCGAGGACCTTGGGTCCTTCCTCCGTTATCATAAGACCCACGTAGAGAAAGCCCCTGAAGAATATGCCCTCCTCCCTGAGACCCGCGAGGGTTCTCTCCACGATCTCCCTCTTTATCCTC
>WFOY01000197.1 GCA_015487835.1 Aquificaceae bacterium | reverse complement strand
CGAGGGAGGCCGTGCTCCCTATTATCCTCTTGGCTCTCTCTATGTCCAAGAAGCCGGGAAGCTCCACAAGAACCCGATCACCGCCTATCCTGGTTACAACCGGCTGGGCTACGCCCAGCTTGTCTATTCTGTTCCTGAGCACCTCTATGGTCTGGTCCAGTATGTCCTTCCTCAGCTGGCCCAAGTACCTGTCCGAGAACCTGAGGACTAAGATACCCTCCTGCTTCTTCTCTATCTCGAACTCCTTGAGGATACCTGTCACCACCTCCCTTATCTTGGGTAGTTCCTCCTCCTCCAAGTACTCGACCTCTATCCTGTCTTCGTAGGCGGTAACGTCAAGGATACGGAGGCCTTTATCCCTGAGATCCTTCTCCACGACCCTTGCTATCCTCTCGTACTCGTGTTCTACGGCCTTCCCGTAGTCGGGCTGGAGGACCATGGATATGCCACCCTTCAGGTCAAGGCCCAGGTTTACGGGCCTCACCATAACTACGAAGGCTGAGGCGATCACGAGGAGGAGTAGTGCCAGAAGGTTGTAGGTGGTGTTTTTCATCGCTGGTTTAATATTATACGAACGATAAGCCCGTGCTTTAGTCCCCAGTCACTCACCCTCAAGCTGTCCTTTTTAAATAGGTCCAGGATCTCAAGAAACATAACTATGCCCGAGAGGATCACCTCGGCCCTCCTGTCCTCCACCTGGGGGAACCTCTTAGACCTCTCCTTCGCAGGTATGGACCTTAGGGTCTCAAGCCAGTAGAGGACGTCTTCGTACCTTAAGACCTCACCGTGGACCTTAGCAGGGTCGTAGGGGTAAACACCCTTTTGGAGGGCAACGAGGGTCGTGATCGTTCCGCCGAGGCCCACGATCTCGTCCACCTCCTTTCTCAGGGGTTTTATTGTCTCCCTTATGTAGGACCGCATGTCCTCCAGCTCCTGGTCCTTAGGGGGGTCCGTTCTCAAGAACCTCTCGGTGAGGCCGACGATCCCCAGGGGCAGGGAGGCGACCTCCTCAGGATCTTTTCCTCTTCCGAAGACGAACTCGGTGGAACCTCCCCCCTGGTCAACCACAAGGAAGAAGCCCCTTGGTCTTAGGGAGTAGGCCACGGCGAGGAAGGAGATCCTCCCCTCCTCCTCTGGTGTTATCACCTCCACCTCAAGACCGATCCTCTTGACTTCACTCAGAAAGTCCGCCGAGTTCTCAGCTTTCCTTATGGCCTCGGTCCCGACGGCCACTATCTTGTCAGATCCAAATTTTTTCGCCTCTCTCAGGTAATCTTCGAGGACCCTAAGGGTCTCCTCTATCCTGTCCTTTCTCAGCCTTCCCGTCTCCTTCAGCGAGGAGGCGAGGGAGGTTATCCTCCCGAACTCCTTTAGGATCCTTATGTTGCCGTTCTCCACCTCCGCCAGGGTCATCCTCACCGAGTAGGAACCTATGTCTATGGCCGCTACCCTCATCTCCTACCCCTCACGAAGGGATAGCTTCTCAGCCTACCCCTCAGGAGTTTCCCTCTCACCTCTAAGTGGACTGGGGTGTCCTCCTGCCTTACGTTCACGTCCACGAAGCAGAGGGCTATGCCTCTACCGAGGGTGGGAGAGAAGGTCCCGCTCGACACGATCCCCACCTCCCTGCCCTCCCTTAGGACCCTGTAACCCTTCCTGGGGACTCCCCTGTCGATCATCTCGAGGCCGAAGAGTTTTCTCCTCACCTCTTTGGACAGCATGGCTGACTTGCCGAGAAAGTCCTTACTAAGGTCCACGAACCTGTCCAGGTTCGCCTCGAGGGGGGTTATATCCTCGGATATCTCGTTCCCGTAAAGGGGGAGTCCCGCCTCTATCCTCAGCACGTCCCTCGCCCCAAGACCGCAGGGCTGGGCCTCCTTCAGGAGTTCTTTGTATATATCCACCCCTTCCCTCTTGGGGGCGTATATCTCAAAGCCGTCCTCACCAGTGTAGCCCGTCCTCGAGACCATGATCTCCCCGAAGGTTCTGAACTGAAAGAACCTCAGGTCCTGAAGGTCGAAAAACCTTGAGAGTATCCTCTCGCTCTCCCTCCCCTGGAGGGCTATCTGGACAGTATCTTCCGAGAGGTCCTCCACTCCCAGGAAATTGGAGAGGTGGTCCTTGACCTTCTTTCTGTTGGCAGCGTTGGTGCATATGAAGAACTCCTCCTCCGAGAACATGTAAACCGTGACATCGTCTATGACGCCTCCCCTCTCGTTGGTGATAAGGTTGTACTGGACCCTTCCAGGTCTTAGCTTCCTCAGGTTGTTGGTTGTGAGTGTGTTAAGGATGGAGAGGGCTTCCTTTTCTCTTACCCTGATCCTTCCCATGTGGGAGATGTCGAAGAGTCCTGCTGATCTCCTCACCGCCCTGACCTCTTCAACTATGCCCTCAAACTGGAGGGGCATCTCATAGCCGTGGAAGAGGGTGAACCTGGCCCCCCTCTCCCTGTGGATCCCGTAGAGGGGTGTTCTCATGATGGTGTATTTTAAGATCTTCCTATGCGAGAGGAGGACATAAGGAAGGTCTTCAGCATACTCGAGAGGGAGTACAAAAAGTGGAACGCACCTGTGGTTACGCTGGTTGCCCAGCACTCGAGGGATCCCTTCCAGGTCCTCGTGTGTGCCCTGCTCTCCACACGGACGAGGGACGAGACCACCGCCAAGGTTTGCAGGCGTTTCTTGAGCAGGGTAAGGAGTCCAGAGGACCTTCTAAAGATACCCCTCGAGGACCTCGAGAGGTTAATATACCCAGTGGGTTTCTACAGGAACAAGGCGAGGCAGCTAAAAGATCTCGCGAAGGACCTGATCACCAGGTTCGGGGGAAAGGTTCCCGATAAAATTGAGGACCTCCTCTCCCTCAAGGGTGTGGGAAGGAAGGTGGCCAACCTGGTCCTCGCGGACGGTTACGGCATCCCAGCCATATGCGTGGACACCCACGTCCACAGGATAACGAACAGGTGGGGTCTTGTGAGGACCAAGACACCTGAGCAGACGGAGAAGGAACTCATGAGGAAGCTGCCCAAGGACCTCTGGATACCTATAAACAGGCTGCTCGTCGCCCTCGGTCAGAGGATATGCACACCCACAAGGCCCAAGTGTGACCTGTGTCCTATCGATCGGTTCTGCAAGAAGGTGGGTGTTTAGCTCTTCTCCCCGCCTCCGAACTCAAAGTCCTCTGGCTTTATGTTCTCGAGCCACTCCCTCAGCCTCCTCTTCTCCTCGTCCTCCTCAGGCTCAGGGACCCTCGACTTCTCGAGGACCTCCTCGGCCACGTATATGGGCGAACCGAACCTGAGGGCAAGGTTTATGGCGTCGCTCGGCCTCGAGTCTATAACGAGGGTGTTGTTCCCGTGAACTATGTGGATCTCGGCGTAGTAGGTGCTGTCCTTGAGGTCGTTTATAACTATCCTCTCCACCGTCCCACCCATCTCGGTTATGACGGTCTTCAGAAGCTCGTAGGTCATAGGTCTTGGAGGTTCAACGTCCTGGAGTCTCATGGCGATCCCGTTGGCTTCGAAGGCACCTATCCATATAGGCAGTATGGTCTCCTCATCCTCTTTAGCTTTGAGGACAACTATAGGCATCTGGGATACGGGATCGAGCGTTACGCCGTGTACCACCATCTCTATCATCTCACCACCTCCAGAAGATCCGCATCCAGGTTGAAGGGCGAAGCCTTTATAACCTTCACCTTAACTATCTTACCGAGGAGGCTACGGTCCCCCTTCAGGGTAACCCACCTGTTTGTGGTCGTTCTCCCCACAAGGGTGTCCTCGTCCCTTTCCTCCTCCACGAGGACCTCCTGGACCGTCCCCTCGTAGCTCTTCGCTATCTCAGCCATTATCTCCTTCTGGAGTTCGAGGAGCCTCCTCATCCTGTCCGTCTTGACCTCGTCGGGGACCTGCCCCTCCATCTCGGCGGCTGGTGTCCCAGG
>WFOY01000196.1 GCA_015487835.1 Aquificaceae bacterium | reverse complement strand
GGGTTTGGTTAGTAATCGCTTCCTTACTCACGTTGTTTTCCTGTGACCAGAAGTTCAACGGTATAGTAAAAGACGAACCCGCCAAAGAGTTCTGCCTAACCGGGTGGAAAGAGGGTAAGGAAACAGAAGTGTGCCTCAGCGACTTCAAGGGGAAGGTGGTCCTGATCTTCTTAGGCTATACCCACTGCCCTGATGTCTGCCCCATGGCCCTCCAGGTTCTCAAAAGAACCGTCAATATTCTGGACCCCAAGCAGAGGGAGAAGGTTCAGGTCCTGTTCATAAGCGTGGATCCTGAGAGGGACACACCCGAGATAGCCCAGAAGTATGCGGAGTTCTTCGATCCCTCCTTCATAGGTGTCACGGGTCCTCACGAGAAGCTGAAGGAGATCACCAAGGCTTACTTCGCCTTTTACAGAAAGGTGGACCAGGAGTCTGGAAAGGACTACCTGGTGGACCACACAGCCTACATATACCTCATAGATCCCAAGGGCAACCTCAAGGTCATATACCCCTCCAGGAAGCAGAAGCCCGAACTTATAGCTGAGGACATAGAGAAGGTCCTCTAAAGGAGGATATCATGCTACGTATACTCCTTGGACTTTTGTTCGTTACCCTGGCCCTCGCCGGACCCAGGATAGTGGTGGAGGACGCCTGGGTTAGATCGGTTCCCCCCGTATCCAAGACGACCGCCGCCTTCATGAGGATAAGGAACGAAGGGGACGAGCCGGACAGGCTTATCGGTGTCACAACCTCCATAGCCGAGAGGGCGGAGATCCACGAAACGGTTATGGATAAAGGTGTGATGAGGATGAGGAGGGTAGAGTCCCTCACCATACCTCCAGGCAGGACGGTGGTGCTAAAACCCATGGGTAAGCACATAATGATCATCGGACTCAAGGAGTCTGTGGACCAGGTCGGCAAGGTCAGGATAGTCCTTATCTTTGAGAAGAGCGGCAGGATAGTGGTGGAGACGCCCGTCAGACCCTTGGAGAGATGAAACTCCTGCTGACCCTTATACTCCTTCTGCTACAGTCCTGCACGGAGAACGTCTACGACGTGCCGCTGAAGGACCTCTCAGGGAGAGAGGTTACCTTGGGTGAGTTCAGGGAAGGACCTCTGATAGTCTACGTCTGGAGTGGAACCTGCGTAGGCCACACGGAGGACCTAAAGAGGCTCACCAGGGAGTTCGGGAGGCTGAGCAAGGTGGCGAGGCTGGTCACCGTCGCCATCATGATGGACGAGAAGGAGGTGAGGGAGGGCCTCACGAAGAACGGTATAAACGCGGTATACCCTGTCCTCGTGGACCCTGAGGGTGAGTTCGCCAAGAGGGTTACCTTACTCTTTCTACCGGCCACGATCTTCTTCGACAAAAGGGGCCTCCCTGTGGAGATCTATCCAGGTCTTCCCGAAGACTTAGTCTCTTTTGTACTTTCCCATCAGTGAACCCTCCCCGAGTATGTGTCCCCTCATCCTCTCCTCCACCTGCCTCCTGGTAGCCTTCGCCGGGAGACCCAGGGACTCAACGTCAAGGGCGTAAACTTTGAAGTAGTACCTGTGGTAACCGTGCCCCTTTGGCGGACAGGGGCCACCGTAACCCACGTAACCGAAGTCGTTCATACCTTGCTTCGCGCTTCCCACCTGGTCCGCCTTCGGTATGCCCTCCTCAAGCTCCCTCACGTCCGCAGGTATGTCGTATATGACCCAGTGGGTGAAGGTGCCTATGGGTGCGTCCGGATCGTCCATTATGATCACGAAGCTCTTCGCCCCCTCCGGAACACCCGACCACCTTATAGGCGGTGATACGTCGATCCCATCGCAGGTGTGTCTGGTAGGGATAACCTCTCCCTCCTTAAACACCGGACTCTCCACCTTCATAACCTTGCCTCCAGCGAACGCTACACCGAAACCAAAAAGTGCAGGCAGTATGAGACCTATCAATACCCTAACCCTCCCTTCCTCATGTTCACCACCAACATCTTAATATATTCTACTTCCCTGATGAAAAGGCTGGAGACCGACATAACGGTAAGGCTGGACTCCCTTCCCTGGACAGGTTTTCACACACGTTTCCTGGTAGCCCTCGGTGTAACGTGGATCCTGGACGCCTTCGAGGTTGTGATAGTGGGGAACGTCCTCGGCAGCATGAAGGAGTCCCTCGGTCTCTCTCCGGTTCAGGGGTCTCTGCTGGTTAGCGGCTTCCTTATAGGTGCGATCCTGGGGTCCTTCCTGTTCGGCTACCTGGCCGACAGATACGGACGCAAGAAGATCTTCATAGTGACCCTGCTTACCTACTCTCTGGGGACGTTCCTCACAGGGTTCGCCTGGGACTTTTACAGCGCCTTCCTGCTGAGACTTGTCGCGGGCGCAGGCATAGGGGGTGAGTTCGCCGCTATCCACTCGGCCATAGACGAGTTCATACCCTCAAGGCACAGGGGGAAGGTGGACGGCTTCGTGGTGGCGTCCTGGAACATAGGCAGCATACTCGCATCCCTCACAGCCCTCCTCATATTCAAAAACCTTCCCCAGGACATAGCCTGGAGGTTCGCCTTCTTCCTTGGAGGTGCGATAGCCCTCCTGGTGGCTTACGTTAGAAAGCACGTCCCTGAATCACCAAGATGGCTTCTATCAAAAGGTATGGAGGATAAGGCCGAGAGTATCGTCAGAGCCCTTGAGTCCGAGGCGGGCGTATCCCGTGTGGGGAGAACTGTCCAGGTGCCTGTCTTCGAGGGAGGACTGGTTGAAGGATTCAAGGAGATACTGGGAAGGTACAGGTGGCGGTTCCTCTTTGCCACATCCATGAGCTTCACCATACTGACGACCTACTACGGGATGATAACCCTGATCCCGGTAGTGATAGCCCCTTACATGAGGATAGACCAGAGCCAGGTTCCCGTCATCTTCCTGATAGGAAGCGTGGGGGGTCTTATCGGAGGTGTGATTACTGCCTTCCTCTCGGACGCAGCGGGTAGAAAGGCCACAGGGCTGGGCATACTGATCCTTTCGGTCCTCTCCACCCTGGCACTCATTCACTCGGACGACTTTTACATCTCCTTTGGGATCTACTCCTTCATAGCCTTCTCCTTCGCCTGTGTGGGCTACGTCACGGCCATGGAGATATTCCCCTCCTACATAAGGGCAACGGCCATAGGTATGATCTCCATACTGGGCAGGATAGGAGGGACCATGGCACCCCCCTTGCTCATACATCTGTCCCAGATAAGCTACCAGGCGGGTCTGTACGGCCTTCTGGGTTTTTGGATCTTTGGTCTTGTGAGCTACACCCTCTGGGCCATCTTCGGTGTGGAGGCAAAAGGAAAGTCCATAGAGGAGATCACTTGACAGGGGATCTAAGATCTGTTATATTTATTTCCACAGGTTGAGAAGAGGCTGGGAGTTGATAAACTCCCTCCCCCTCCCTC
>WFOY01000195.1 GCA_015487835.1 Aquificaceae bacterium | reverse complement strand
GGAGCAAGTAACTTGGGTCGCAATCCCTCTTCTTTTTCAGGGCATTTCAACTACTCGGGGAGGGTAATTGCTAAAGTCTTCAGGGTCAAGCCGTCGCAATCCCTCTTCTTTTTCAGGGCATTTCAACGTGCATCTTGACCACCCCATCGCCTTCTCTATGGGGGTGTCTCCTGATGTGACTGTTGAAATGCCCTGAAAAAGAAGAGGGATTGCGACAGTAGAAAAGGTCCCCGTCCTTAAGACGGATGACCCTGGGTTGAAATGCCCTGAAAAAGAAGAGGGATTGCGACCCCATCAATCCTAATTTCAACGAGCCACTCTTTGCGACGCTGGTTGAAATGCCCTAAAAAAGAAGAGGGATTGCGACACAAACAATACAAGAGCTACACCTAAAGCCATAAGTGCGGGGGCGTGTTGAAATGCCCTGAAAAAGAAAAGGGATTGCGACACGGAAAGCTCATCCGCCTCGGAATTCTGCTCCCTGTTGAAATGCCCTAAATAGAGGAAGGGATTGTGACATACCGAATACAGCGTTGTGAGACTGCTTACATGCCTTGTTGAAATGCTTTTCAAAATTCAGCTAAGGTTTTCACTACAAGCTCCTGATCTATAATCTCTAAAAATGGCTTTCAAGATCTTTGAAGAGATATTCGGAGAACTCTTCAAACCGAGGGAGGGCGACAGGTTCCTTGGTGTCGTTAAGAGGGAGTGTCTGAAAACTTTAGAAAGTAGGATAGAGTTCAAGGAAGGGGACGATCTCGGATCCGGAAGGAGGTCCAGGAGACCTTACATAGCTGTGAGGTACAATGGTTCAAGATACAGGGTGGTCTTTCTTACCTCTCTCTTCGGGACTGACAGGGAGGTTGTGGAACTCAAGAGAATCTGCTTTTCGGACAGAAGGATACCCGAGTGCAGAGGTCTCCAGGAGGTTTGCTTCACTTACAGATACGCATATATCGTGAGTGAACTCACCCTGAAGAGGTTTTCATCTATATGTGGTAGGTGCGTGGATCTCGAACACATAGACAGGATCCCTGTGGGCGGAGAGGAGAAGGGTGACAGACATAAAGCCTGTAATTGAGGAGTTTTTAAGAACCGGAAGGTGGAGGGATAACTGGGAGGAGAGGATAAGGGGATATATAGAGAACGCCGTGTCTTCCCTAAACCTCACCGACTTCCTGAAGAGGTCCGTTGGTGACGACTACACTGAAGAGATCTATTCGCTCTTTGTTCTCAAGCTGTTCTCAAACAGAGAGGTCCTCCTCTCAAAACCCTTCATCTCGCCCTCCTACCTTTACTCACTCATAAGGAACATCGTGGCGGATATCGGGAGAAAGAAACAGCTAAGGGTGGAGATATCCACTGAAAACCCCCTTTTTGTAGAACCTCCTCCCTCCTTCCATCCGCTTGAGGTCAAGGATCTGCTCGAGGAGATCCTTAAGATAACGGATGGGAAAGACAGGGTAGTGTTGTGCTACTACATCTGCAAAGAACTCGGTGAGGACTTCGAGGTGAAGGACATGTCGATGGACACCGTATACGTGAGGTGGTCGAGGCTGAAGAAGAAGATCAGGGAGCACATAAGAGGTGTAAGTCCTGAGGTGTGGAGGTCCTTCATGGAGCTTTATAGGTCAGAGGTCTGCTCTAAATTACGTTAAATAAAGGTGAGAGTATGAAGCTGGTAGAGGAACTCCTAAACGCTTACAAGGAGATGGTGAACGAAGGAAGAGGAGTCTTAGGAAAGGCTGAGGAGAAAGCACCGCCCGAAAGGTTCCAGATAAGGAGAATTCTGATAGACCCTCCCGGATACGTCCTGCTCCTTGAAAAAGGAAAGGACGGTCTCTGGAAAGGAGTCGCCCTTACCGAGTGGGTCGAGCTCGCAAGGACCGACATCCCCTTTCCGGGATACATAGTCACGAAGACGGAGACCTTGGTTCCCCTTCCCTCCTTTTTATACCTCTCGGAGGAGTTCATAAAAGATCACACGAGGATCATAGGGTCGGTAGAGGAGACGGTGGCGGAGAAGATCCTTGAATACGCGAAGAAGGCGAACGTTCCTAAAGAAGGACTCCTGAGGGAGTTCTTTGAGGAAGAGATACCGCGTCTGGAGGCCATTTCCCTTGAGGAGATAGTGTCCTCTGTAGAGAGGGAGGAGCTGAGGTCGTATGTCGCTATCGTAACTCTGACCTCTCGTGCGATCGAGATCCTGAAGAGATACGCTGGGATCCCTTC
>WFOY01000194.1 GCA_015487835.1 Aquificaceae bacterium | reverse complement strand
CTCCTCCATGTGGAAGAGGAAGCCGAAGGGAACCGCTAAGCCCGTTATAAAGGCGGTGCCCGGTTTTAAGAAGGGCAGCAGTCTGAATACGTCCTCTTTAGAGTGCTCGAAGAAGACGGACACCGCCTCCAGATCGTTCCTCGTTATGAGCTTGAATATGACCTGGGTGTTCAGCTGGGATAGGATGAACTTGCTTATGTTCGCAGGCCTTTGGGTTATGGCTATGAGGCCGATCCTGAACTTCCTACCCTCCATGGCTATGCGTCTTAGGCTAAGGTAGGCCAGGTTCTCCCTTCCCATCTGGACCTCTCCGGTCCCCCTCTCCGGGGCGAAGTTGTGGGCCTCCTCGATGACGACCAGCCTGTCGCCAGGTTTCTTTTTGACCAGCCTTAGGACCTCCCTGAGGACCAAGCCTCCCACCGCCAACCTCGTCTCAGAAAGGTCCACCTCCCTAAAGTCGTAGATGACCCTGCTCTGGTCTCCCCTCAGTGAGGCGGCGAGCTCCTTTATCAGAAGGGGCTGGTCCCTCACGGACTCGGGGCCAAACATCTCCTTAAAGAACTCGATGGCCTCCTCCACACTCTCTTTGAGGGCTGCATCTCTAATGCCCTTTATGCCTTCCCTGATCACCTCCTCAAGGGACCTCTCCCTGAGTGAGGTCTTGGTCAGATCGGGCTTTAGGCTCCTCCTCATGAAGACCGCAAGATCCTTCTCCTCGGTCGTTCTCTCCCCCACATTTACACCACCTTCCCTGAGTATCTTCTTCAGGTCCTCCCAGTCCGTTGGGAGGAGAATGTTGGGAACGACAAGGTGCCTAACCCTGCCTCCGATGTGTTCCACGTACTCCCCGTACATATCGAACAGGAAGAGTTCCACCTTGTTCTCTAAGTTACCCAGGATCTTCCTCACAAAGGTGGTCTTCCCTGAACCGGTTGTGCCCAGAACTGCCATGTGCATGGAGACAACCTTGTCCATGTCCAGGAAAGCCTCCACCTCCGACCCCATCAGCTTACCTACATACACCGGCATGCTCATCGGATAGCCCGAGTGGTTCTTCCTGAGTATGGACAGGAGGTCCCGGTCTTTGGGATCTAAAATCTCCACGGGGGCACCTACGATCACCGGTGTCGTGGGCACCTTGAAGAGGTCCCTCTCCCTCTCGTACTCTCCGAGGATCTCGAACCTGCCCAGCCTCAGTCCCTCCCTCTCCAAAGATCTGGCTATCAGAAGGGCGGCCCTCCAGTCTCTATCCTGCGGTAGTCTCTTCCAGGTGAGGTCCTCCTCAGGGCCTGGTGACCTGACCTTCGTTATCCTCCCGAGGAGAAAGCCCCCTGTGAGGGGTACCCTCACGTAGGTCTGCTCCTGGACCTCCCTTACCAGTACCAGCTCGCCTTCCCTCGCCGAGTCGGTTCTGAAGACAATACCCACAGTCTTCGAAAGGTTATAGGACTCGGCCTTGGCCCTCTCAAAGAACTCCTCAAGGTCCTTCACCTGGGATCTTCCCTTAAGGTGGAGGGCCACCTCCAGGTTCTCCTGACCCCTGACACCTGAGGGTGTGAGGTTTGCGGACCCGACCACAGCCTCCCTCCCATCCACTATAAACACCTTGGCATGGATCCTGGGGTTAAGGAACACCTCCCCCTTTCTCTCCTTCAGGTAGAGGAAGGTTCCTGGATCTGTTATGGAGAGATCCTCCTCCGAGGAGGCCCTCAGTATAACCTCTACCCTGACCCCGTCACCAGCCTCCGAGAGGAGGTCCCTGAGGATCTCCCCCTTTACCCAGGGAGAGGCTATCTTCACATACCTTTCAGCCTTCCTGAAAAGGTCCCTCAGCCTCCTCTCTATATCCTCGCCCGTAAGGACGTCCATAAGTTTAAGATCAGTCCTCCACGTTTATTTTCTCCTCGATTATGTAAGGCTTCTCCCCCCTCGACTCGTAGTAAGTCCTCACTATCAGCTCGGCTATTATCCCCGTGGATATTAGCTGGATACCCGCGAGTATGAGCAGAACTCCAAGGATCAAAAGGGGCCTCCCCCCTATGTCCTCACCTCTGAAGATCTTTATGAAGGTCAGGTAGAGTTCTATAAGGAAACCCAAGCTGAACATGATGAAACCTACACCGCCGAAAACGTATAGGGGTTTTGTTATATACTCGTTCAGGAACTTAACCAGAAATATGTCGAGGATAACCCTCAGGGTCCTGTCTATGCCGTACTTGGACCTCCCGTGGAGTCTTGGATGGTGCCTCACCGGGATCTCCGTTATCTTCGCTCCAAACCTCTTGGCGAGGGCAGGGAGGAACCTGTGCATGTCCCCGTAGAGCCTGTATCTCTTGGCTATACTTGACCTGTAGGCCTTTAACGTGCAGCCGTAATCGTGGAGCTTCACCCCGGTCACCTTCGATATTACCCAGTTGGCTATCCTCGAGGGCACCCTTCTTGTGAGTAGGGGGTCCTTCCTTTCCTTTCTCCACCCGCTGACTATGTCGTAGCCCTCCTCTATCCTCTCCAAAAGCTTCGGTATGTCTTCGGGATCGTTCTGGAGGTCAGCGTCCATGGTAACTATCACGTCACCCTTGGCGTGGTCAAAACCTGCGTATATAGCCGCCGTCTGTCCGTAGTTCCTCCTGAACTTTATGACCTTGACCCTCCTGTCCTTCTCGGCGATGTTCTTTAGGACCTCGAAGGTCCCGTCCGTGCTCCCGTCGTCCACGAATATGATCTCAAATTCCCTGCCTATATCCTTCAGTACCTCCACCAGCTTCTCGTATAGGGGGGTTACGTTCTCCCTCTCGTTGTAAGCCGGTATAACGACCGAGATCATATGTACCTCCCCTCCCCGTGGAGAACCACGGTGACCAGGTTCCCCGAGACCCTCACGTCCTTTACCCTGTAGTCCAAGAAGTTTATCCTGTGAAGGTCCTCGAGACCGATCCCCATCTCCACTATATACCTTAACGTGTAAGCCCTGTGAGGCTGGGTGTTTTTCAGCTTCTCACCGGATCTGTAGTACTCAAAGACAACCCTCTTTGTACTCTCCGGAAACCTCACAACCTTTCTCTCCCTGTAACCGAGGAGATCGACAACCACCCTGCCCTCCAGCAGTTCCATAAGAAGACCCTCCAGGTGTCTCCTCCAGAAGGTCCTGAGCGTTACACCCTTATACTTATGTTCCCATCTAACAGCGTACCTGGGTATAAGGTCACCTAAGGAGAGGATCCCAAAAAGGGGCGAGAAGGTGATGCCGTTCTCCTCAAGGGTGTCCTTAACCCTCCCCGGGAGTACCCACAGGCAAAGCTCCTCCCAGAACCTACCCTTGTACCTCATCCAGACGGGTGCCAGGGGTTCAGGTTTTACGCTGAACTCCTCGAACAGGGGAAGGCGCAGCGGGTCCAAGACCTCAAACCTGTTCCCTACATCCCAGAAGGAACCTCCGTTCTGGCTAAAACTGGACTGAACGGGGCTCCAGGGCAGTAAAAACAAGAACATGGGAATATTATAAAGCAGGCTATAAGCAAAAGTTATAGCGCTCAGATGAGATCAATCTAACTTTAAGGGAGAACTCCAGGAGGGAGGGGTGTGTCATGAAGGCATATCTCTTCACTTCTGTCGTGTTTCTCTCCGGTGCTCTGCTTCAGGCATTCGCCGCCTATCCGGTGGTGTGCAAGGGCGGTCCGGGTATGTCCATCAGCTACGAGTCCTCGAGGAACCTGATCCTACTCGAGGCCAGGCCAGCCCCCCAGGGAGCTAACGCAAGCCCTCCAGGACCAGGCCAGTGTGCCTGGCTGGACAGACCCATGACGAGACCCGGAGAAACAACACCCAGAGGGACCCTTATCTTCGAGATACCTGTCTCCGGTGGGCCGGTGGTCGTTTCCATCACGAGGTCCGGAACGGTTGTGAAGTTCAGGGATGAGTTCGCCAACAGGATCTGGCAGGGTGCCACGGGAAGTTCCACCTTCCGTTTTATGGCAGGCAGGAAGGGGGAGGGAGTTTACGCAGCCTCCGAAGGAGGGGGTCCTTCCGTGAGGGTAGCGCCGGCACCCCCACCCCCGCAGGCAAGCCAGCCTCCCAGGAGGAACGTCCCCCAGGCTAGGGCCGCACCTGGGTCCAGGTCCCAGATCCGTGGGCCCGTATCGGTGGAGATAGTCCTAACACGCCTTGAGGTTCACGATGACGCGGACAACGTGAGCCCGGGCGACTGGAAGGTGATCATGATGGCTCTAAAGGGGGACAGAAACTACGTCACCACCAACCAGCCTGGACACGCCTCCGAGAGGCTAAAACCCGCCCAGTGGCCACTGAAGGGCACCAAGAACGTATCCAGCGGCAAGACCTACAACCCGGGCTTGGCCTACTACGTCCACAACGTCAGACCGACGGACTGGATCTCCGTTTCCATACTCGCCGTTGACTGCGACGCCAACGGCCCCTTAGCTATAAGGAAGATCTCGGATCTGTTCCCTCTGGTGGTGATAGAAAGGAGCATAAGACAGGTTACGAGAACCCAAAGGTGTTCGGGTGAGGAGGTCTACGAGATGTCGGGTGCTCACGACAGGGCGGGCAAGATCATAACCCTACCTCCCCAGGACTGGAGGAGCGGGAGGACGTTCCGCTACAGGATATCGGGAGACGGGCTTGACTTCACGGCCCACATACGTGTCAGGGTCCTTCGGTAGTTCTGTTCCTCCTTATCGTCAGTTCCATGTATATGGCGTAGAGGGCTGGGACGAACAGGAGAACTATCACGAAGGTGGAGAGGATCCCACCCACCATGGGAGCTGCTATCCTGGACATGACCTCGCTCCCAGTCCCGTGACCCTTCATTATGGGGAGGAGTCCGAGGAGTATGGCGGAGAAGGTCATGAATATGGGCCTTATCCTCTTCACCGCACCTTGGTATATGGCCTCGAAGGCCTCCTCCCTCGTCTCTATCCTGCCTCCCAGCTCCACAGCCCTGTGCAGTAGGGAGTTCTGTATGTAAACCACCATGACTATACCCATCTCAGCGGCTATGCCAAGGAGTGCTAAAAATCCAGCTATCGAGGCTATCGAGATGTTGTAGCCGAGAAGGTACATCAGCATAACCCCACCAAAGGTAGCTACGGGGAGCGTGAGGAGAACCAGGATCGTCTCGAACAACCTGTTGAAGGTGAACCACACGAGGAGGACTATCAGAAGAATCACGATCGGCACTATAACCTTTAGGTTCTCGAGGGCCTTCTTCCAGTACTCGAACTGACCGCTCCACTCATAATAATAACCTTTGGGAAGCTTCAGCTTCTCCTTTAGAACCTCCTCCGCCCTCTCTATGACCGTCCCCATGTCCACCTCTGGGGAGGGGGTTATGAACACGTAGCTGGTGAGCAGGGCGTTCTCCGACTTTATCACGTTGGGGCTCTCGGTCCTCACCACCTCCGCCACCGCCGAGAGGGGTATCAGCCTGTCCTTGAGGGGTATCATAAGGTTCTCGAGGTCGTACCTGTAATCGAGGGGAACGCCGAGGGTTATGGCGTACCTCTCCCTCCCAAGGATCATGGTCGAGGCTGGGGTGTTGGCAAGAAGCTGGGCTACCGCCATGTTGAGGTCAGAGACGGTGAGCCCGTACCTATCCAAGGCGTCCCTCCTCGGCTTTATCTCCACGTAGGTAGCCTTTATAGCCCTCTCACCGAACACACTCATTATCCCGGGGACGTCCTTCAGCATCTGCTCTATCTCCTGGGCGAGTTCGTTCAGCTTGGTTATGTCATCTCCGTATATCTTTATCCCAAGAGGTGTCTGTATCCCCGTGGTTATCATGTCTATCCTTCCCTTTATGGGCATGGTCCACATGTTGGAGAGTCCTGGGACCGCCACAGCCCTGTCCATCTCCCTCAGAAGCTCGGTAAAGGTTATCCTCCTCTCCTCGGGGAAGACCTTCCTGAGGATGTCCTTTACGGGTTCTGGTATGTTCCAGTCTGAGTAAAACCTCTTCACCTTCACCTTCCTCCACTCGCTCTCTGGCTTCAACGTTATGAAGGTCTCTATCATGGAGAAGGGGGCAGGGTCGGTCGCCGTCTCAGCCCTACCAGCCTTTCCGAAGACCGTTTCAACTTCGGGGAACTGCTTTAAGATCCTATCCTGTAGGTTTATTATCCTGAAGATCTCCTGCCTCGAGACGCTCGGGACGGACGTTGGCATGTAGAGGAGGGTACCCTCGTTGAGGGGTGGCATGAACTCCCTTCCCAGCTTGTTGTAGAAGTAAACTGTGCTGACACCCATGACCACAAATAGAAGGAGCATGAAGTACCTCAGCCTGACAGCGAGGTGGAAAACGGGGTCGTAAACTCTTATCAGCGTCCTGACTATGGGGTTCCTCTCCTCAGGGGGTATCCTCCCCCTCACCAGGTAATAAATTAGAACCGGAACTATTACCACCGAGATTATAGCGGCGACGAGCATCGAAAGCGTCTTCGTGGCGACCAAGGGTTAGAAGAGCCTCCCCGCCTGCCCCTCCAAGGCAAAGAGGGGGACAAAGGAGACGGTAACTATGAGAAGTGCCAAGAATATGGGTTTTCCGACGTCTTTGGCAGAGTGGGTTATCGCCGTGACAGGATCCTCCCCGTGCTCCAGTCTCCTGTGGACGTTCTCGACTAAAACTATCGCAGCGTCCACCAT
>WFOY01000193.1 GCA_015487835.1 Aquificaceae bacterium | reverse complement strand
TCAGGACTACGGACCTTATGTCCTCCTTGACCCTCTCGAAGACGGGTATCCCCTGGTTCCTCTCCCTCATGTTCTCGTAGTAGGTTCTCAGAGCCTCCTTTCCTGTGAGGTACTCGTCCCCCTTGTCCTCGGTGGAGATCTCACCGGTTTCAACGTTCAGGAATATCTCCTCGTTGAGGATCCTGTGGACCGCCTGATCCGTGGTGAGACCAACCTCCTCGAGATTTGTGAACCTGACCCCGAACTCCTCCAGGTCTTCGGCGATCTTCCTTATGATCTTCGTGTAGAGGTCCTTGTACTGGTTCTCAAGGTTTTTACCGAGGTCCTCGTAGCCGACGCTGTAGGGTCTTATCAGGTTCCTCAGCTTCTTGGAGTACTCCTTCAGGTCTATCTGGGACAGGACCTGCTTTATTATCTCCGCACCCATGCCGTAATCGAACCGGTCGTCTATGGTGAAGGAGTAGTTCTCCTCAAACTCCTGCTCGTTAACAACGTGGAGCTTTACCCACTTTATCGTGGTCCCGTCGTTCAAAGGTATGGTGTCCTCCATCTCGGCGAAGGCATCCTCTTCCTCTTCGGAGGGGTACTCGATCACGAGGTAGGACTCGAAGTAGACGACCCTCTCCACGTCCCTTGAGGTCATGTTCAGAAGCGTCCCTATCTTGGAGGGTGTGGACTTTAGGAACCATATGTGGGCCACGGGGGCCGCCAGATCTATGTGACCGAACCTCTTCCTCCTCTCGTAGGAGAGGGTCACCTCCACACCGCACCTGTCACAGACCGTTCCCTCGTACCTCTTGCCCCTGTACTTACCACAGAGGCACTCGTAGTCCTTTACGGGCCCGAATATCTTTGCACAGAAGAGACCGTCCTTCTCAGGCTTTAAGGTCCTGTAGTTCAAAGTCTCTGGACGCTTCACCTCTCCCCTCGACCAGCTCCTTATCTCGTCGGGAGAGGCGAGCATAAGCTTGATCCTGTTGAAGGGAAAGAGACCCCTCTTCCTTTCGCTCATCTTTCCTCCTCCTTTCTCATCTCGATCTGGTCGCACCCCTTCTCCTCCCCGTTCATGCATCTCACATCCAGGCCCAGGGCCTTAAGCTCCTTAACGAGAACCCTGAAGGACTCCGGTATATCGGGTGTGTAGGTGTACCTTCCCTTGACTATGGACTCGTAGACCTTGCTCCTTCCCTCTATGTCGTCGGACTTGACGGTGAGCATCTCCTGAAGGGTGTAGGCCGCACCGTGGGCCTCGAGGGCCCAGACCTCCATCTCACCGAGCCTCTGACCTCCGAACTGGGCCCTACCGCCGAGGGGCTGCTGGGTTACCAAGGAGTAGGGTCCTGTGGACCTGGCGTGGACCTTGTCGTCCACCATGTGGATGAGCTTTAGCATGTGCATGTAGCCGACCGTCACCTCAAAGTCGAAGGGCTCGCCGGTCCTACCGTCGTAGAGGATGGTCTTTCCGCTCTCGGGGAGTCCTGCCCGTCTTAGGAGTTCCTTTATCGCCTCCTCGGAGGCTCCCTCAAAAGCTGGGGTGGCCATTGGCACACCGTTCTCGGCGAACTCCCTCATAACGTTCCAGAACTCCTCGTCGGAGAGAGAACTTAAGTATTCCTCTATGAACTTGGCGTTCTCACCTGTAGGATCACCTATCGCGTAGGTCTCCTTTAGCCAGTTGGTGAGGGCCTCCCTAGTTGTCCCCTTCTCTATCATCTCGCCTATCTTCCTCCCAAGTCCCTTAGCAGCCCAGCCAAGGTGCGTCTCGAGGATCTGGCCCACGTTCATACGGGAGGGAACACCCAAAGGATTCAGGACTATGTCAACCGGTGTGCCGTCCGGGAGGAAGGGCATGTCCTCAACGGGGAGGACCACCGAGATCACGCCCTTGTTCCCATGCCTCCCGGCCATCTTGTCTCCTACTTTGATCTTCCTCTTCTGGGCTATGTAAACTTTGACGAGCGTTATCACGCCGGGAGGCAGGTCTCCCCTCCTGAACAGGGACTTCCTCTTCTCCTCGTAGATCTTCTTCAGGATCTCCACCTGGGTCTTTGATTTGACCACTATGTCCTGTATCTTGGATATGATCTCCTTGTCCTTGAAGAAGTTGGATGGCTTGGAGGTTATCAGGTTCTTGAGGGAGTCAAAGACCTTCTCGTCTATAACTGTTCCCGCCTTGTAGGTTTTCTTCCTTATCGTGACGTCTTTCTCTATCTTCTTGCCTAAGATCAGGCCCTTGAGGACCCTGTTCCTTCCTTCTATTATCAGGTTCTTCCTCTTCTCAAGGTCCGCCTTGAGGGACTCGATCTCCTCCCTCTCGACCGCGTCCACGAGCATGCTCTTTCTCTCCCCAGTCCTCCTCGTGAAGACCTGGACGTCTATTACCACGCCCTCAACGCCTGGAGGGCACCTGAGGGAGGAGTCCTTAACGTCCTTGGACTTCTCACCGAATATAGCCTGGAGGAGCTTCTCCTCAGGGGTGGGCTGGGACTCTCCCTTTGGAGTGACCTTACCGACGAGTATGTCCCCAGGTTTAACGTAGGTTCCCACCCTGACTATACCGTACTCGTCCAGGTGGGCCACCGCCTTGTCGGGTACCCCAGGTATCTGTCTGGTTATCTCCTCCTCACCGAGCTTGGTCTCCCTGGCTTCGACCTCAAGCTCCTCTATGTGTATGGACGTGTAAACGTCGTCCTTTACGAGCCTCTCCGAGATAACTATAGCGTCCTCGAAGTTGTACCCCCTCCAGGGCATGAAGGCAACCAGGACGTCCTTACCGAGGGCCAGCTCCCCCCTGTGGGTGGACTGGCCGTCCGCTATGACCTGCCCCTTCTCGACCTTCTGACCCTTCCTGACGAGGGGTCTCTGGTTTATGCAGGTGTTCTGGTTCGTCCTCTGGAACTTCTTGAGGTCGTATATGTCTATCCCGAAGTCGAGAGGGTCCTCGGGGTCTATCTCCTCAGGGTTGGCCCTTATGACTATCCTCGAACTGTCCACCTCCTCAACGACGCCACCCCTTCTGGCGACGACGACCGCGTGGGAGTCCCTGGCCACCTTTCCCTCCATGCCCGTCCCTATGATCGGTGCCTGGGTGAATATGAGGGGGACAGCTTGTCTTTGCATGTTGGAACCCATCAGGGCCCTGTTGGCGTCGTCGTGTTCGAGGAAGGGTATAAGGGACGAGGAGACGGATATTATCTGCCTCGGGGAGACGTCTATGTAGTTGACCTGCTCAGGTTTCACTATCCTTATGTCGTTCTTGTGCCTCGCAAGTATCCTGTCCGAGAGTATCCTGCCTTTATCGTCGGTGGGCGTGCTCTGGGCTATCACGTAGTCCTCCTCCTCGTAGGCGGCCAGGTAATCGATCTTGTCGGTAACGACACCGTTCTCCACCTTCCTGTAGGGTGTTATGAGGAAGCCGTACTCGTTGACCTGGGCGTAAACCGTCATGGAGGTGACCAGTCCTATGTTCTGACCCTCGGGAGTCTCTATGGGGCATATCCTCCCGTAGTGGGAGGGGTGGACGTCCCTTATCTCGAACTTGGCGCTCTCCCTCGTGAGCCCTCCTGGACCGAGGGATGAGAACCTCCTCTTGTGGGTGAGGGAGGAAAGGGGGTTCGTGTTGTCCAGGTACTGGGAGAGCTGTCCGCCTTTCAGGAACTCGAGTATGGCGTTCGTCAGGTACCTTGGGTTTATAAGCTCCTGGGGTCTCAGGCTCGGGTCCTCTGGGTTCACAACGGCGACCCTGTCCCTGAAGACCTTCTCCATCTTGGCTATGCCTGTTCTCACCTGGTTCTCTAAGAGCTCACCTACGGACCTCACCCTCCTGTTTCCGAGGTGGGCTATGTTGTCCTTCCTCTCTCTCCTGAACCTGAGATCTATGAGGTACTTGATGATGTTTATCAGGTCTATCGGGAGGATGAACCTCGCCTCCTCCTCTGTGTAGTCCTTTACCTTTACCTCCTTCACCTTCCTGTTCTTGAAGATCTCCTTCAGGATCTCCTTTGTGATCCTGGTATCCTCCTTGTACCCGTTCACCTCCTCGGCGAGGGCGAGGGGAGGGAGAAGGTCGATCCTGTCCACGTCCGCGGGCTTTAAAGTTTTCGGTATCTTGTGGACCTTGGCGTTTATCTTAACCCTGCCCACCTTCGAGAGGTCGTACCTGGTTATGTTGCCGAAGAAGACCTCGTAATAAGACCTCGCCCTCTCTATCAGGTTCTCTATCTCCATGGTCATGGTCTCGACGAGTCTGAGCTTTTTGTATATCTCCATGTAGCCGTAGTCCCTGAAGGAGAACTCAGCGGGTATCTTCACGGGGCTGGTCCTGTCGGGGTCTCTCGGCGTCGTTTCGTTAGCGAGCGTGTCCACCACTATCTTGGCGTAGGGGCTCTTTACCGCCTTCTCGTTGGGGAGGGCGGTTACCATCTCGACCGTTATCCTGTCGTCCTTCAGGAGTAGGGCGAGACCCTCAGGGTCCTCGATGAACCTCTCCTCCCTGAACTCCCTCTCCTTCTCAGAGGTCTCCAGCTTGGCCTTGTACCTGATCACGGCGAAGATGTAGTGGTGGTCCAGGTCCTCTACGGCCACCTCCTCGCCCGTATGGGCATCGTAGAGGACCCCATCCTTGGGAACGATCTTCCTGACACCCTCGTAGAAGTGCTTCAGGATATCGTAGGCGGTGTCGAACCCCCAGGATCTCAGGATAGCTATACCGCTCACCTTCTTCCTGTCTATCCTGGCCGAGAAGAGGTCTGTGGTCCCCGAGAGCTCGAACTCTATCCTCGAACCCTTGTCGGGTATTATGCTCGCCCTGTAGACGATCCTCGTGATCGTTGCGTCCTTCTGCTTCTCCTCCTTCTCCTCGAAGAACACCCCCGTTGACCTTATGAGCTGGTTCACTATGACCCTCTCGCTCCCGTTTATGATGAAGGATCCCGTGTCCGTCATCAGGGGTATCTCACCGAAGTAAACCTTCTTAGGGGGCGTCTCCTTCCAGCCCTCCTTGGTCTTCACCCTCAGCTTGAACATCACCCTGAGGGGTGCTGAGTAGGTGAGACCCTTCAGCTTGCACTCGTCAGGTGTGTACTTCTCCTTATAAACCAGCTTGCCCTCACAGCCCTTCTTGGGGCACCTCACACCCCAACCGCCTAAGAAGTCGGACTCGGGTCTGTAACCACACCTGTTGCACTCCCAGTCCCCCACCTCGTAGCCGAGGTACTCTAAGAATATGTTTCCGTCAGGGTCCTTGAAGGGGAAGGAGGTCCTGAATATGTATTCGAGTCCAACGTTCTCCCTTTCGTGAGGAGGCTTCTTAAGCTGGATGAAGTTCTCAAAGGAGTTCTTAGGTACGCTGAGCAGGTAAGGAGGGTCAAGGATCTCCTTTCTCCTCCCAAAATACTTTCTCGGAAGTGTAACCTGTCTCATAATGGTCCACCCCTTTAGGATTTGTTTGCATAGGTAAATTTATTATTATAACACGACATCACACCATTTAAGGCCAGACCAAGGCCTCCATCTTCGCCGGCCTTAGCGTAGTAAGCCTTAGGTCCCGACAGAATCACTACTACTTGATCTCTACCTCAGCCCCTACCTCTTCGAGCTTAGCCTTTATCTGGTCCGCCTCCTCCTTGGATACACCCTCCTTGATGGGTTTGGGTGCGTTGTCGACGAGGTCCTTGGCCTCCTTGAGACCGAGCCCGGTTATCTCCCTTACCACCTTTATCACCTGTATCTTGTTGGAACCTGGAGCCTTCAGGATCACGTCGAACTCGGTCTTCTCCTCAGCCTGGGCGGGTGCTCCCGCACCTGCCGCTGCCCCCTGAGCCGGTGCGGCTGCCACCATAGCGGCGGCGGAAACTCCGAACTCCTCCTCAAGTCTCTTCACGAGCTCTGCAACTTCGAGGACGCTCATGTTCTTGATAGCCTCAACGATCTCATCGATCGTAAGTGTTGCCATAACTTAACCTCCTTGAGATTTTTGTTCCTCTATAGCCTTCAAGGTCAGAACCAGCTTCTGAGGAACAGCCTTCAGCGTAAAGGCCAGGTTGGTTACAGGTGCCTTCAGAACCCCAAGGAGCTTGGCTATCAGCTCCTCCTTACTGGGTAGCTGTGACAGGGCGACCACATCCTCGGGGGATATGTACCTTCCAGAGAGGAGCCCTCCCTTCAGCCTATCCTTGTACTCCTCCTCGAAGGTCTCTTTTAGGAACTCTATCAGCCTCTTCGTGACCGACACCACGTCCTCGTAGGCGAAGAGGGCCGCGGTGGGTCCTGTGAATATGTCCCTGTGGTCTACGAGGGGTGTTCCCTCGAAGGACCTGTAAAAGAGCGTGTTCCTGCCGACAACTATCTCGCCCCCGAGGGACTTTATCTCAGCCCTCAGCTGGGACATGGGAAAGGCGTCTATGCCCTGGAAGTTGAAAAATATCACGGTCTTGCCCGCCCTTTCAAACCTGTCCCTGTAAGAGTTTACAAGTTCCCTCTTCCTCTGGAGGCTCCTCCTCTCGCTCATGCTGCCATCTCCTGGATCTTCTTCAACGTGTCAGAAATATCTATTTTAACACCTGGGCTCATGGTGGTGGAGAGGGTTATTGACCTTATATACTGACCCTTCGCCCCTGGAGGCTTCGCCCTGATCACAGCGTCTATGGCCGTGTAGATGTTCTCAAGGAGCTTCTCCTTATCGAAGGAGATCTTACCAACGGGCATGTGGATGTTACCTGCCTTGTCCACCTTGAACTCGACTCTACCCTTCTTCGCATCAGCTATGGC
>WFOY01000192.1 GCA_015487835.1 Aquificaceae bacterium | reverse complement strand
GTTTAAGCTCCTTCTCCTGAGAGACGTCCTTTATCCTCCACAGGATGTAGAGGTTGTCCTCTATCCTGAGTATGTCCTGTCTCAGCTGGCAAAAAATTTCCTCTTTTAGCTTTACCTTCTTCTCCGTAAAGAACAGGCTCGTAATGGGCAGGTTCTCGCCTATTAGGTCCTGCATGGTCTTGCCGAGGAGGTCCTCCTTGGAGATGGAGTACTGGTCGAGGATCGTCCTGTTCACGTCTATCACCCTCCTCCCCACGTCGAAGACTATGATCCCGTCCAGGGTGTTCTCAAAGAGGGAGGAGTAAAGCTTCCTGTCCTCCTCCAGCCTCCTTATGAGGTTCTCGAAGGCCTGGGAGAGATCGCTCACCTCGTCCCCAGCCTGGATGGACCTGTTTATGTTTTCCCTCTCCCAGCTCACTATGTAGTTTCTCAGGTTCTCCAGGGGTTTGAATATCCTCAGGAACACCAGTATGGTGAACACGCCCGCACTCAGTATGAAGGCGGACCCCGCGATCATGGCCCTCCTCTGAAACTCGTACATGGGGGCGAGCACGGAGGACAGGGGTTCCTCGACCACCACCACCCACTCGCCGTCCTCACTCTTGGCGTAAACCCCAACCACGTCCACGCCCGTCACCACTGACCTGTAAACCCCGTTCCTTAGAGGTATGCTCCTCATTCCTGGGAACCTGAGATCGCTGAAGGCTAAGATGTTCCCCTTGGAGTCCGTGAGGAAGACCTCCACGTCCGGTCCAGGTTTGGAGGAGACAACGGACTGCCAGAAGAGGGAGAGATCCAGGGAGAAGACGAAGTAACCCTTGAAGAGGCCGTCCTCCACGTCGGGTATGAGAAACCTGAGGAAGGGCTCCTCGTATTCAGTATAGTAGATACCGAGGATCCTCCTGTCGGACCTCAGGTTCATGAAGTTTTCGAAGTCCGCCTCTATCCTCTCCCTGCTCGCTGAGGTCAGAAGGACACCTTCAGGCGAGTAGAAGGCCCCCTCGAAGACCCCCTTCACGTGGCCCGTAACCCTCCATATCATCTCCTCCTCGGAGAAGCCAAGGGTCCTGTAAAGGGAGAGGGACGAGGAGGCCTCGGAGATGACCTTCTCAAGGAAGAGCTCTACCTTCGTAACAAGGGAGGTGGCGTAGAGGGAGTGGATCTTGATCCTGTCCTGGATGATCTTTCTCTTCATTGCCGTGTAGTGGTAGAAGTACAGGGTCACGGGTATGAGGGTAAGTATTATCAGGAGGACCAGGATCCTTCCCTTGAGGGAGAACCTCATCTCACGACCTCGTCCACGTAGGTGATGAACTCCCTGTTGTAGGTGATCCCAAGCTCTGCAAGGGCAGGCTCGTTGACCGCGAGCCTGGGGTAGTAAGCCCTCTCGAAGGGTACAAACTCGACAGGAGTCCCGTTAAGGATCTTGTAGGCCATGTGGGCGGCCTGGTAGCCCTGCTCGTAACCCGAAGTCCCGTAGGCCACGTGGCAACCCTTCCTGACCAGCCCTGGGGAGTGGCAGAACACGGGTATCTGGTAAAAGTTGGCGTAGTGAAGTATGTACGTGGTGAGGAAGTTCTCCGTGTAGAAGCAGGGTGTTATTATTATGGCCCCGAAGCCGTCCTCCTTCATGTGGCTGATTATGTACTCTAACTCTTTGACGTCCTTAACGCTCACCGGGACAACCTTTATACCGAACCTCCTACCGGCCCTTATAGTTATCTTGGTTGCGTTCTTCGAAGCCTCGAACTGGGGGTTACAGAACACGAGGACTTTCTTTATATGGGGGAACATCTTTGAAAACAGCTCCACCCTCTTGGCCATAAGCTCAGCGTTTAGGTTATCGACACCCGTTATGTTCTCTGAGGGTTTGGAGAGGCTCTTTGTGAGCTTCCACTCCCTTATGCTCGTCCCTCCCAGGATGACCACGGGAGTCCTCAGCTTGCCCGCCGCCTCCTTTATCATGTGGGCCTCAAGGCTGCCGCCCACGGCTATCAGGTCGTACCTGTCCTGGACCTCGGCAAGATCCTGGGCAAGATCCCTCATCCTGCTAAGGGTGTTGTTGCCCTCGTAGAAATCCACCCTCAGGTTGTCCACCCCGATCTCCTTCAGACCGCTGAGGAAGCCCTTCACCTTAGCCATCCTCCCCTCCCCTGAGATGAAGATGGCGATCCTGTAGCTGTCGTCTGAGGTTTTGCAGGAGGGAAGTAACAGGATAAGAAACAGGAGGATCTTAAGAAGTCGCATACCTGCCCCCTGAGGGGTCGATAATATTAATATAGGTGTCTGAGGAGGTCAGGCCTGGGGTAGATTCAGCTAATGCCCATCTTTTCTAAAACTCTCTTCCTGTAAAACCACAGGATAAAGCCCATAAGGATGAAGTAGCCTACGGTTGCTACGCCCATTACCAGCCTCTTGGCCTTCTCGGAGGGTGAGGGTTCGGACACGGACCTCAGGTAGGCTACGATCTTGGCCACCTTCTGGGGTGCCTCCTTGTCGTACTCAGGGAAGAAGAGCTTAGGCATAGATGTGCCAGGAAGGACCTTCTGGGGGTCCATTATGAACTGGTATAGGTATCCAGGACCTCTGGCAAGGTATATGGTGGAGAGGTCGGGGGGGACCTTCCCGAAGGAGGCCTTCAGGTTCTCTAAGTCCTGAAGTGCCACCGCCTCGTAAACGTCCCTGGGCAGGTAGTAGCCCTTGATCTTGACCTTGCCATCTTGAGTCTCGAGTATGGGCTTTCCCATAGTCTTCAGGATCTTCTGCCACTCAGGTTTTGCCTCAACTGACATGAGGTACACACCGTCGTACCTGACCGAGTGGCAGCTGGAACAGCTCTGCTTGAAAAGTTCCCTGCCCTCAAGGGCAGCCTTGGGATCACCCACTATCCTTGCAGCCTCCTCAGGGAGTTCATATACCTCTTTGTGGGCGAAGGGATTGTAAACCCATATGATAAAGAAGAAGCCTACGGTGATCAGGGTGAAGAACACGGTTTTAATCAGACCGGCAGCGCTCATGCCTGACCTCCTCTCGCCTTGTACCAACCCCACTCCACGAAGGAGATCACAGGAAGTGAAAGGAAGAACAGGAACACAAGGGCTGTGAAGAACATACCCAGCTTGGCGTTGGTCGGTGTAGGTGACATGGTTCCAAGGATGGTAAGCGCCATGCTTGAG
Organism: Aquificaceae bacterium; assembly: GCA_015487835.1. Taxonomy (GTDB): domain Bacteria; phylum Aquificota; class Aquificia; order Aquificales; family Aquificaceae; genus Hydrogenivirga. Next base: position 2,340 of record WFOY01000192.1, on the reverse strand, counting down.
ATCACGAACACCAGGAACATAACGAAGAAGAGAGGTCTCCTCCTCGCACTCCTGAGCGGTGAGAAGTCAAGAAAGGGAAGCAGGAGCAGAAGGAGGAGTATGAGGTTAAAGGCTACAAAACCCCAGAACTTGCTCGGTATAGACCTGAAGACCTCGTAGAAACCGAGGAGGTACCACTCAGGGGCTATGTGGGGCGGTGTCTTGAGTGGGTCCGCAGGTTCGAAGTTGTCCGCAGGTAGGAAGTGGGACATGTAGAAGAACACGAAGAAGAAGAAAAGGGCCAAATACCACATGGCGATAGCCCCTTCCTTTAGCGTGACGTAGGGGTGGAAGGGGACCAGCTTCTCAGGTTCGTTCTTCTTGTCTATCTCGTAACCCTCAGGGTTCGATATGCCAGCAGCCCTCACCAGGAACAGGTGTATGGCAACGAGACCAAGCAGGATAAGAGGCAGGAAGACCACGTGAAGCCCGAAGAACCTGCCCAGGGCCAGATCCTCGAGCTTGTAACCTCCCTTCATCCAGATCGATATGGTCTCACCTATGGCACCGAAGATGCCCTTGAGCACGGGTGCGTCCGCCAGGGAGGCTGGTATCTCGGTGGTTACCACAGTTCCCCAGTAGGAGAGCTGGCCCCAGGGAAGAAGGTAACCCGTTAAGGCTGTCACAAGAAGTGTGAAGTATATCACCCAGCCCACTATCCAGACAAGCTCTCTGGGTTTCTTGTAGGCGTTGTAGTATATGCCTGTGAACATGTGTAGGTAAACGATCGCCAAGAAGAAGTTTGCCCCAGCAGCGTGGATGTGTCTGAAGAGCCATCCGAAGTCTATCTCCCTCATTATGGTGTAGTTGGTGCTGTCGAAGGCGTGGGCTATTACGGGTTTGTAATACATTATCAGGATTATCCCGGAGACTATCTGGAGGGCGAAGGTTATCAGGGCGAGAACCCCGAAGACGTAAGGAAAGGTCAGGTTCTTGGGAACTTTGTACTCGATCATCTGCTCCCTGTAAAGGTCTCCTACCTTCGCCCTCTCGTCGATCCAGGCGGCTATCCTCCTTAGCATCCCCGCACCTCCTCAGACCAGCCTCTCGACGAAGCCAGGCTCGCCGACCACCAGCTTGTTTCCCTCAAACCTCTGGGGAGGGACCCAGAGAGGTCTGGGGGGTGGTCCGGCAACCACGTCCCCCCAAGGCGTGTATATGCCTCCGTGGCAGGGGCAGTGAAGGTGGGGTGAGGCGAGGTCAGCGTCCCCTTCAGGCTTCCACAGAGGTATGCACCCCAGGTGGGTGCACACGCCTATTACAGCGAATATGTTTCTGCCCTTGAAAAGGTCCTTGTTTAGCTTGCCAGCGTCGTTTGTCGTGTCCTTGACATCATAGCTGTATTTGCCTTCAAAACCCTCGGGCAGCTTTATTACGAAGAGGGGCTTCCCTTTCCAGGAGGTAACCCTGAGACCCATCTCAGGGACCTTGTTGACATCTATCTCCACCTTCGCCTCGGTCGTAGAGGCCGCACTGGGTGCGAGCGTCCTGATCACGGGGTAGAGAACTCCTAAGGCCCCTATTACCCCCATACCACCCAAAGCAAAACCCAGGAAGTCCCTTCTGGTAGCTTCCATAGTTTCACCTCCGGTGAGGACTATTTTAACACGAATATAAAAAATTTCTAATATGCTTATAGATCTGGCCTCAACTCCACTGACCCCTCACCAACGACGAGAGCCTTCAAGGTCCTTCCCGTAGCACCCACCCTGACCCTCACCGTGTCACCGAAAAAGCCCGTGTCCAGCGATCTGCCTCGGAGGGTTATCTCGAGGTTTCCCCTCCTCAGGGTTACCCTGACCTCCTCGCCGGACCTCACGAGAGGCGTCCTCCTGAGGTGGGTTTTCCTCAAAACTTCACCCTTCCTGACACTCCTGGTCACCGTGTAGTTCACCAGGTCACCGGGAAGGTCCCTCGGGCACCTGGGCAGGTAGAGGTTATCTCTCTTCAGTACCCAGGGGTAGGTTCTGTCACCGGGTCTGAGATCCTCTGAGGCTACGAGGACCTCACACCTCCAGAGGAGGTCGATACCAACGGTCACAAGCCTTGTGGACTCGCCCGTATCTATAAGGAGGACTGCCCTGCCCCTCGGGTTTCCTTCAGACACCTGGACCCTGATCCGTACCTTTCCCTCCTTGGGCAATCTCTTGGCGTAAACGGTGACGTTTTTAAGTTTTACCCTGTCACCGTAGGTCTCCTTCAGCCTCTCCTTTACCAGCTTCTCTACTTCCTCGAAGGTAACGGAGAAGGCTAAAAGCGGTATCAGGTTAACGACGCAGGTTAGCAGCCTGAGAGAGCATC
>WFOY01000191.1 GCA_015487835.1 Aquificaceae bacterium | reverse complement strand
TCGATAAGCATAGCTGCCCTCCCTCAGGCTTATCTCCTCCGGAGGTATAAAATTATAAAATCCTGTCCAAGGGGCAACAATTGTAAACATTTTTACAATTTTGTAAACAATTTGCCCAACTTTCGGTAGGCGGTGGGGTCCCCAAAAAGTTATAAGATCTGTTATCACCGGGACCGGTCACTTGTGGCACGGTCCTTGCTAATAATCTGATAGGAGGAAGGAAGATGAAGAAGATCGAAGCTATAATCAAGCCCTTCAAGCTGGACGAGGTCAAAGACGCCCTCGTTGAGATCGGTATAGGGGGCATGACGGTCACCGAGGTGAAGGGGTTTGGCCAGCAGAAGGGACACACGGAGATCTACAGGGGAACGGAGTACGTGATCGACTTCCTGCCCAAGGTCAAGATCGAGGTGATCGTGAAGGACGAGGACGTGGAGAAGGTTGTGGAGACGATCGTGAAGACGGCCCAGACGGGAAGGGTAGGAGACGGGAAGATATTCATAATACCCGTTGAGGACGTTATAAGGATAAGGACGGGAGAAAGAGGAGAAGCGGCGGTTTAAAAATTTTATCAAAGGAGGTGCAGGCATGCCTAAGTATTCTCCTCAAGAGGTCTTAAGCCTTATCGAGCAGGAAGGGATCCAGTACGTGGACCTTAGGTTTTCGGATCCCTTCGGCCAGTGGCAGCACATGACGCTGCCAGCCTACGAGATCTCGGAGGAGGCCTTCGAGAAGGGTATAGGGTTCGACGGGTCATCCATAAGGGGCTGGCAGTCGATCCACGAGTCGGACATGATAGCCAAGCCCGATCCCAACACCGCCTTCGTGGACCCCTTCATAGAACCCAAGACCCTGGTGATGATATGCGACATCTACGACCCTGTCACCGGTGAGAGGTACGGAAGGGACACAAGGTACATAGCCCAGAAGGCGGAGCAGTATCTGAAGCAGACGGGCATAGGCGACACAGCTTACTACGGACCTGAGGCCGAGTTCTTCATACTCGACTCCGTCGAGTTCGGGAACGCGGAGCACTACTCCTTCTGGAGGGTGGACTCCGAGGAAGGCTGGTGGAACAGGGAGATCACCTCAACAGGTTACAAGGTCCCCCACAAGAGGGGGTACTTCCCGACGCCACCCCTCGACAAGATGACCAACATAAGGAACGAGATGGTCTCGATCCTCTCGGAGATAGGCATAACCGTTGAGGTCCACCACCACGAGGTGGCCTCCGCCGGACAGGCAGAGATAGACATAAGGTACGACTCTCTCGTCAATCAGGCGGACAAGCTCTTCATATACAAGTACGTGGTCAGAAACGTCGCCGCGAAGCACGGCAAGTACGCCACCTTCATGGCAAAGGTTCTCCCCAACGACAACGGATCCGGGATGCACACCCACTTCTCCATATGGAAGAACGGAGAGAACCTCTTCGCAGGGAGCGGCTATGCGGGGCTTTCAGAGATTGGCCTCTACGCGATAGGAGGTATCCTAAAGCACGCCCCAGCGCTCACCGCCTTCACGAACCCAACCATAAACTCCTACCACAGGCTCGTTCCCGGGTTCGAAGCTCCCGTGAGGCTCGCCTACTCGGCGAGGAACAGGTCAGCAGCTATTAGGATACCCATGTACTACCAGGACCCCAAGGCCAAGAGGATAGAGATAAGGTTCCCAGACGCAACGTGCAACCCCTACCTCGCCTTTGCAGCCATACTGATGGCCGCGATAGACGGCATAGAGAACAGGATAGACCCAGGAGAACCCTTCGACAAGGACATATACTCCCTGCCACCTGAGGAGCTCGAGGGCATACCCCAGCTTCCCGGATCCCTTGAGGAGTCGATAAGGGAGCTGGAGAAGGACTACGAGTTCCTCCTGAAGGGCGGTGTCTTCACGGAGGAGTTCATCCAGCTCTGGATAGAGTCCAAGAGAGCTGAGATAGATGAGATGAGGTTCATACCTCATCCCAAGGAGTTTGAGCTTTACTTCGACGTTTAAGGTTTAAAGGACCCCGCCTCCGGGCGGGGTTATCTCTATAGAAGGAGGGAAAAGAGATGAGGCGCGCTTACCTATGGATCCTGATGCCCCTTCTTGCCTACGTTGGGCCTGCCCTCGCGGGAGAACAGGCCAAACTGGATACAGGTAACACCGCTTGGATGCTGACGGCCTCAGCTTTGGTGGTCTTCATGACCGTCCCAGGTCTTGCCCTGTTTTACGGGGGACTGGACAAGAGCAAGAGCGTCCTCAACACGGTCGCCATGTCCCTGATAGCCTTCTCCGTGGTGAGCATAACCTGGCTCGTGATCGGCTACTCCATAGCTTACGGGGATGACATAAAGGGCTTTATCGGTAACCCGTTCCAGTATCTGCTCGGAAGGAACGTTACGGGTATAACCGACAACGGCTACCCGGCACCTCTCGACATAATGTTCCAGCTCACCTTCGCCGCCATAACTACTGCCCTGGTTAGCGGGTCCTTTGTAGGCAGGATGAAGTTCTCGGCCTGGATAGTGTTCTGCATACTTTGGAGCATCATAGTTTACCCACCTATAGCTCACTGGGTGTGGGGTGGAGGTTTCTTAAGTGACCACGGGGCCTTGGACTTCGCCGGTGGCACCGTAGTTCACATAAACGCTGGTATAGCAGGTCTTGTGGGAGCTCTCATCCTTGGCAGGAGGCAGGACACCTCCCTGATACCCAACAACGTTCCTCTGGTAGCCCTGGGTGCTGGGATTCTGTGGTTTGGGTGGTTTGGGTTTAACGCAGGTTCTGCCTTAGCGGCCAACGATCAGGCGGTTTACGCGATGCTGAACACTACGATAGCTACATCCTCCGCTGTGATCGGCTGGATGATCGTCGAGTGGATCCACACAGGCAAGCCCACGGTGGTGGGTATATCCTCGGGAATAATCGCAGGACTCGTAGCCATAACACCTGCAGCTGGTTTCGTAAACCCTGTGGGGTCCATATTCGTGGGTGCCGCAGGTGGTATCCTTGCCTACCTCGCTGTAGCGAAGATCAAGCCGGCCTTCGGTTACGACGATGCCCTCGACGTCTTCGGTATCCACGGTGTGGCCGGTATAACGGGAGCTATCCTGACAGGTGTCTTCGCCGATCCAGCCGTGGGAGGTAGTGCGGGCCTGCTTTACGGAAACGCCAAACAGGTCCTCATACAGATAGAGGGCGTGATCGCGACCCTGGTCTACTCAGGTGTGGTCACAGCGGTGGTAGTCCTGATAGCCAAAGCCCTCACGGGTCTCAAGGTAAGGGAGGATGAGGAGATCGAGGGTATAGACAAGACCCAGCATGGGGAGAGTGCTTACAACCTTTAAGGAGGTGATAAGATGAGGAAGCTTCTTCTTTCGGCTGTTCTGGGGCTGACCTCCGTTGCGGTTGCGGAGGAGAAGAAACTATCCCTTAAAGTCTCACAGGACCTCAGCCTGTACGGTGCTCTCACCGGGGCTTACTTTTACACCAACAACCACTCAACCACGAAC
>WFOY01000190.1 GCA_015487835.1 Aquificaceae bacterium | reverse complement strand
CAGCGTCAGATGTGTATAAGAGACAGGGCTAAAGCTATAGTCTTACTTTAAACCTTCCTCCCTCTTTGCTATCTCTATGATCCTGACAAGGAACTCCCTAGAGGTCCCGCCGTAGGTTCTCTTCCTGTCCGCAGAACCTTCCGGATCCAGGAGATCGAGGACATCCTCCTCAAAGCGGTCCGAAAAGGATCTAAGATCGTCGAGGGTCAGGTCCTCCATCCTCTTTCCCTTCTCAAGGACGTAAGCTACCACACTTCCGACTATACCGTGGGCCTCTCTAAAGGGGACCCCCTTCATAACCAGGTAGTTGGCAAGATCGGTGGCGAGGGTGAGGTTGCCTGCGCCAGACCTCATCCTGTTCTCCCTTATGCTTATACCCTCGAGTACCTTCCTCATGCCGATCAGGCATCCTTTGAGTGTTCTCACAGAGTCGAAGAGGGGTTCCTTATCCTCCTGAAGGTCCCTGTTGTAAGCGGTGGGGAGGCCCTTAAGGACCGTGAGCAACGTCACCAGGTTTCCGTAGAGTCTCCCTGCCTTTCCCCTTATCAGCTCCAGTACGTCAGGGTTCTTCTTCTGGGGCATGATGGAACTTCCCGTGCAGAGCCTATCGGGGAGATCCACGTAACCGAACTCCTCCGAAGACCAGAGGATAAGGTCCTCCGCTATCCTGGAGAGGTGCATCCCCGTGACCGCACAGGCAAACAAAAACTCGAGGATGAAGTCCCTGTCTGCTGTAGCGTATATGGAGTTCCTGATAACCCTGGCAAAGCCAAGTTCCCTCGCCGTGAAGAACCTGTCCAGGGGAAAGTCCACACCTGCCACGGCCCCGCTCCCCAAGGGAAGATCGTCCACCCTCCTGTAACAGTCGAGGAACCTCTCCGTATCCTTAAGGAACATCTCTCTGAAGGCTAAGAAGTAGTGAGCTAGCCTTATGGGCTGTGCCCTCTGGAGGTGGGTGTAGGAGGGGAGGAACACGTCTATGGTGCCTTCAGCCAATCTGACGAGGACCTTTCTTAGTTCCCCGAGAAGGCGGACGGTCTCACGGATCTCCCTCTTGAGGAACATCCTCTCGTCGGTGGCCACCTGGTCGTTCCTCGATCTTCCCGTGTGTACCTTCTTCCCGAGGTCGCCGAGTCTCCTTACCAGATCCGCCTCTATGTTCATGTGGACATCCTCCAGTTCCTTCCTCCACCTGAACTTACCCTTTTCTATATCCCTCCTTATCGCCTCCAGGGCCTCCTCCAGCTTTTTTCCCTCCTCCTCGGAGAGAACGCCTGCCCTCACCAGCGTTCTCACGTGGGCAATGTTCTGTTCTATGTCCTCCAAGGCGATCTCCCTGTCGAAGCTAACGGACTCTGTGAACTCCTCCACGAACCTGTCTGTCTCCTCCGAAAATCTCCCGGACCAGGGTTTCTCCATGGGATAAATTCTAAACCCAAACCTTTAAAACCCCGTTTGAAAACTGGACCCCTGCCGGCTATATTATCCTGTTATGAAGTTAAAGCTCAAAGTTTTCAGACACGACCCAGCCACAGGGAAGAAGGGTTACACAACCTTTGAGATAGACTGCGAGGAGGGCATGACCTTTCTCACAGCCCTCCAGAGAATAAAGGAGGAGATCGATCCGACCCTCACCTTCAGGCACTTCTGCAGGGCAGGTATATGTGGAACCTGCACCATAAACATAAACGGCTTCCCCAAACTCGCCTGCAAGGAGCAGGTCTTCCCCTACGCCCTAACGAGCGGTGAGGTGACCCTGGAACCCCTGGACAAGTTCCCCGTTATAAAGGACCTCGCCGTGGACCACGACAGCGTTATCCTTGACCTCAAGAGACTTCAGACCTGGATCTCCGAGGTCAGGAAGGACGTCAGGATCCCGCCGAACGTGAGCAGCAGGATAGAAAAGGCTGCCGACTGCATACTGTGCTCCGCCTGTCAATCCTACTGCCCTCAGGTTCTCGAAGAGGGTTACGCGGGTCCGCTGATCTTTGCAAAGATATACAGGTTCCTTGAGGATCCGAGGGATCGAAACAAAGAGTTCAGGATCAGGGAAGCTCTCGAAGGCAAGTTGTATCACTGCCTTTCCTGCAACAAGTGTAACAACGTGTGTCCAAAGGATGTGGATCCCGCAACCCTTATAAGGGAGCTTATGACTTATATTAAACCCGATGGCAAGGAGGACCTCTAAGTTCGTCTGCCAGTCCTGCGGTTACCAGTCGGTAAAGTGGAAGGGAAGGTGCCCCTCCTGCGGTGAGTGGAACACCTTTGTGGAGGAGGTTATCAGCGAGACACCCGTCGTCCGGTTGGGAGGGAGGACAAGGCCCAGATCCCTGGTTCACTGGGAGGAAGAGGACCTCAGGCGTATGTCAACAGGGTTCGACAACCTCGACAGGGTCCTGGGAGGGGGTCTCGTTGCAGGCCAGATCGTCCTCATAGCTGGCGAGCCCGGCATAGGTAAGTCAACCTTACTTCTCCAGGTCTCGGACAGGTTCTCGAAGGCAGGGAAGGTCCTTTATGTGTCGGGGGAGGAGTCAGGATCCCAGATAGCGGTGAGGTCCAGGAGGCTGGGCCTCTCCTCCGAAGAGGTCTTCCTGCTTCCCGAGACCAATCTGGAGACCGTCCTCCAGGCTGTGGAAGATGAGGACCCCCAGCTCCTCATACTCGACTCTGTCCAGACCCTTTACTCGGAGAGGATCGAGTCGTCGGCGGGATCTGTGGCTCAGGTTAGGGAGGTGGCCTTCAGGGTATCGGAGGTGTGCAAGGAGAGGGGCATACCCGCATTCCTGGTAGGGCAGATAACGAAGGAGGGGACCATAGCAGGTCCCAAAGTCCTGGAACACATAGTTGACACAGTCCTCCAGTTCGAGGGCGAGAGGCACACCTTCTACAGGGTAGTAAAGGCGGTAAAGAACAGGTTCGGGTCAACGGGAGAGGTGGCGGTCTTCAGGATGACCGACAGGGGTCTGGAAGAGATAGAGGAACCTTCAGCCTTCTTCATCTCCGAGAGGGTAAGATCCCCAGGGAGCATAATATTCCCCTACACCGAGGGGAGCAAGCCTATACTCTTAGAGGTTCAGGCCCTCGTTCTCCAGGCCCTCTACACCACACCCCAGAGGAGAACCCAGGGCTTCGATGTTAACAGGCTTTCTTTGATCCTGGCTGTCCTCGAGAAAGAGGCCAATATATTCACAAGGGATTCGGACGTCTTCGTGAACGTGACAGGTGGTATGTCTGTGAACGAACCGGCGGCGGACCTTGCCGTTGCCCTTGCCATAGTATCTTCGAAGAAGGATAAGCCCATTCCTGAAGACCTCGTAGCCTTTGGAGAGATAGGACTCGCCGGAGAGGTGAGGTCAGTCCACTTCGGTGATCTGAGACTGAGGGAGGCCAAGAGGTTCGGGTTCAGGAGGGCTCTGGTTCCGAAGAGTCTGGAGATCGATTCGGACCAGGGGATAGAACTCATATCTGTGTCCAATATAAAGGAGGCCATAGAGGCTG
>WFOY01000189.1 GCA_015487835.1 Aquificaceae bacterium | reverse complement strand
GGCCCTGATCCTGGTGGAGAGAGAGATTTGGATCTCCCTCGTCAGGTTCACCAGGGCTAAGAAGATACTGATCAGTGCAAGGTCCAAGGGGGACCTCCTCGAGAGGTGGGTCCTCAAATACTTCCACCTCGTTGTGGCGAGGACCGAAGAGGACGCTAGGGCCTTCAGGAGTGCCGGTGCGAGAAAGGTCGTTGTCTGCGGAAACCTGAAGGTCGCCCAGGAGATCGAGGTAAAACCGGTGGACCTTGATATACCCGACGGGTGCAGGGTTTTCATAGCTGGGAGTACGCACCCGGGGGAGGAGGAGATCCTGGTAGAGGCCTTCCTCAAGGTTAGAAATGAGGTCCCCCTCAGGCTGGTCATAGCACCCCGCCACGTCTCGAGGACTGAGGAGGTGGCTTCACTACTTGAGAGGAAGGGCCTTCGCTGGTGCAGGAAAAGCGATCCTAAGGAGGACTGGGAGGTCATGGTGGTCGACACCCTGGGAGAGTTGAGGAGCATGTACGCCTTGGCGGACGTTACCTTCGTGGGGGGCACGCTGGTCCCCGTGGGTGGGCACAATTTACTTGAGCCAGCCCTCCTGGGGAAGCCCGTGATCTTCGGTCCTTACACGCACAAAGTTTCGGACGTAGCCGACCTCATCCTTAGAGGGGGCTACGGTTTCCAGGCTAAGGACTCCAGAGACATAGCCGACCTGGTACTGAAGCTAATGAAGGAAGGCTTCAGTCCTGGGACAGACCTCAGGGAGGTCTCCCATGAGGTGAGGTCCTGTTACCTTAGGGAGGTTATGTCAGAGCTTGAGTAGTTCCGTCATGAGCTTCTCTATCTGGTCCCTCGTCTTCCTTAAGCTCTCCAAGGTCTCCTTGGGAGGTTCCAGGACCCAGTTCTCCCTCCTCTTGTGGTTTGGGAGGAACTCACACCTCTCCTTAGCCTCCTCGCTGAGTATCACGAGGATGTCCAGCTTCCTGTAAGGTATCTTGGATACGGGTTTTGGGGTGAGGCCCTTCGTAGGGTAACCCTTCTCCTCAAGGACCTTGATCACCAGGTCGCTCACACCCTTGGAGGGATCGACACCTGCCGAGAAGACCTCAGCCCTGAGACCAAGATCACTGAACATCTTACGGGCTATGGACTCCGCCATTAGGGCCCTCACCGCACCCTTGGTCCCCACGAACCCTATCCGCATGGCTTTAACATAATAGCATGAGAGTTTTTCTCTCCATCGGGGACAGGTCAGCCGCCAACTACGTTCACGCCATATTCAGGGAAGGCTTCGAGGACAAGGATCTTTTAGGCATTACGGACCGCAGGCTGGAGTCCATAGGGATAAAGTCCGTAGCCTCCCTGGATGACATCACGGTAGTTGGGCTTGTGGAGGCTCTGCCTAAGCTGCCGAGGGTCCTGAGGGTCTTCAGGAGGTCCGTGGAGGCACTCAAAGGGTGCGACGTGCTAATCGCCTGCGACGCTCCAGGCTTCAACCTAAGACTCATAAAAAAGGCCAGAGATCTGGGTGTGAGGAGGGTCATCTACTTCATATCTCCCCAGGTGTGGGCCTGGAAGCCCGAGAGGGCAAAGGTCATAGCGGAGTTCTGCGACCACCTTGTGGTCATACTCCCCTTCGAGGTGGATATATACAGACCCCTCGAGTCGGAGAGGTTCAGGGTCCATTATGTGGGGCACCCCCTCGTTGACCTGGTGAGACCCGGTGTGGACAGGGAGACCTTCCTGGAGATGGTCCGGTCCAAGGGAGACCTCTTAAACCTCATGCCAGGTAGCAGGTGGGGTGAGATCAAGAGGCACGTCCCCCTTATGGGAGAGGTATTGAAGAAGCTCGGACTGAGGGGTGTTGTCCCTACCTTCAGGAACTTCAGGAGTTTTATAGCCCAGCGCTTAAGGGGTGCGGTCGTGATCACCGAGGAGGAGATTCCCCTTCCCGCCTACACAGCCATGTTCTACTCAAGGTCTTCCCTCATAGCCTCCGGGACAGCCTCCCTGGAGGCGGCCATAGCGGGGTCTCCCCACGTGGTGATCTACAAGGTGAACGCCCTGACCTACTGGATAGGCAAGAGGTTCGTGAGGGTCCCCTACGTCAGCCTGCCCAATCTTATCCTCGGCAGGGGTGTGGTTCCTGAGCTTCTGAACCCAAGGCTTGAAGACCTTCTCGGTGCGGTCTCCAAACTGTGGGAGTCCGATAAAGAGAGGGCCCTCCAGAGGGAGGCCTTTCTGGAGATAAGGGATAAGATCGGCGGGTCAGGATCGGTGAGCCGCTTGAGATCCCTCTTCCAGGAGTTATTATCTTTTTAGCATGGGTGGCCTCGAGGGGATGCTTCTTGTGGTGACCTCCAGGATAGTGGAGTTCATAGGGATAATAGCGACCTTCTACCTATTCTTTAAAGGCTACAAGGCCAGGTACGTTTACATAGTGGGTGGTATAGTTCTCCTTAGCATAACCTTGAGCCTCTCGGGTGTTTTTCTGAGGGACTACTTCTTCCAGATAGCCATAGGGGACCTCATAATCACCTGCCTCCTGATCTTCGGTGTCCTCCTATACGTGGTCAGCAACCCTGAGAAGACCAAGGACTTTACACCCCCTGAGGACGCCAGGTGTCCCCTATGTAATGCGTTGATCGTTAAGGAGGACAACCTCTGCACCATGAAGATAGGTAACTACACCCTCTACTTCGACTCCTGCGACCACCTAATTAAGTTCCTAAAAGAGGTGGAGTTCTTCCTCTCGAACGGTCGTGTGCCAAGGGGCAGGGTGTCCGAGGTCTTCTTAAAGGCAAAGGACACGGGAAGCTGGAGAAAGCCCTCAAGGATCCAGGTGGTCGAGGAGAACGGGACCTACGTTGCCTACGAGAACCCTCCTGAGGATGTGAAGGTATTAGACCTTAAGGACCTTCTTGCAGACTTCAAGAACAAGGTCAGCAGGAACCGATCTTAGACACTCTTTGGTCCCAGTTTTACACCTCTTGGGGTTAGGTGAGCAGGGTGAGCAGGGGGCTGGGTTCCTCACGTAACCGCCAAGAACGGGATAGAACCCGTAGTCTGGGGAGGTGGAGGTGTAAACGGTAACAGCAGGAACGCCAAGGGCGTTAGCTATGTGAACGGGAGAGGAGTCGTTGGAGACCACACCCCTCGACCCACCTATAACGCCCATCAGATCCCTCAGCGAGGTCTCGCCCACCAGGTCCCTGAACCGAGCCCTGTTTTTAAGGACTCGGACCTTCTCAAGGTCCCGCCTGGTCCCCGTCACGACGACGTCCACAGTTTTCCCAAGAGATCTTATCAGTTCCGCCCACCTGTCCAGGGACCACTCCTTGAGCGGAAAGTTCGAGAAGGGACTCACTACCACGTAGGACCTCTCCTCCAGTGAAAACCTCTTCAGGATGGTCTCCTTCTCCTCGGCTGTGATCGGTAGATAGGGTTCCCTGATCAGCTTTACCCTTCCGAGGGGTTCGGTAAGTCTGAGGTTCCTCTCTACCTCGTGGAGGTCCCATCTGTGGGGTATCCTGTGGGTGAAGACTAAGGGAAGCTCTGACCTGTCGAAGCCTATCCTAACAGGTATGCGTGATGCGTATATTATAAGGGCTGTCCTGAGGGACCTGTGGGGTACCAGGGCGACGTCGTTTCCTTTCAGGATCTTTACTATCCTGAAGCTCTCAAGGAGACCCTTGGAGAAGGGTATCAGCCTGAGACCCTCCCAGCCACCGAGCAGGTTCCTTATAAAGGGCCTCCCAACGAAGGTTATATCAGCATCTGGAAAGCTCTCCTGGAGGGTCCTTATGAGAGGTGTGGTAAGAACAACATCCCCAAGGTAAGCGGTCTGCCAGATAAGAAACCTCACCTCTCTGCGGGCTTTATATCGGTTATGAACCAGCGGTCCTTCTCTTTGACCACCTCAAAAACCAGGATCCTGTCTATACCTTCTTTATCCACGGTGCGGACCTTAACCTCGGCCCTGTTCTCGTCGCCCTTAGTGTCTAAAACCTCCACCTTATCCACCGCAGATCCCATGGTCACGAGGACACAGGCGACCGCCTGGGAGGGCTTTAGATCCGCTATCCTTATGGGAACCTTTATATCGCGGGCTAAGCTATCCCTGAAGGTAGGGTGGAGTAGCCTGACAGCCTCCAGGCCTTCTTCGTCCTCCAGCTTTTCGAAGAACTCCTCCACGACCTCCCTGGCGTCTCCGTGAGGCTCCCCACAGGCATTAACACCCAGCACCACGAAGAGTAAAAAGAGAACCCCCACAAGTCTTTGCATAGCTAAATTATTATATGCAAATAAACATTTGAAACATCGGGGCGAGCGGACTTGAACCGCCGACCTCTGGCTCCCGAAGCCAGCGCTCTGCCACCTGAGCTACGCCCCGTCTTCTATTATTTTACTTCGGCGGGTGCCTCCTCCTTGGGAAGGAACTTAAACTCCCCTCCGTCGTAGTCCACGGTAACGGTCATACCATCCCTTACCTCGCCCCTTATGATCCTGTCCGCGAGGGGAGTTTCCACGTACCTCTGGATGGTTCTCTTTAGAGGTCTCGCTCCAAAAGCTGGGTCGTAGCCTCTTGCGACTATCTCCTTCTTGGCGGTCTCCGTGAGTTCTATCCTTATGTTCCTCTCGGCGAGCCTCCTGTTTACGCTCTCTACGAGGAGGTCCACTATCTTGGAGAGCTCCTTCATGGTGAGGGGCTTGAAGACTATGACCTCGTCTATTCTGTTTAGGAATTCGGGTCTGAAGAACATCTTGAGTTCTTCGAGGACCTTTTCTTTGGCTTTTTCAAACTCTCTCTCTACGACCTCCTCGCTCGCATCGACGGGTATGTTGAGGAGGTATTGAGATCCTATGTTTGAGGTCATTATGATGACCGTGTTCCTGAAGTCTACGGTCCTACCGTGAGAGTCGGTGAGCCTCCCGTCGTCGAGGACCTGCAGGAAGAGGTCGAAGACCCTCGGGTGAGCCTTCTCTATCTCGTCGAGGAGTATGACGGAGTAAGGTTTTCTCCTTACAGCTTCGGTGAGCTTTCCGCCTTCTTCGTAGCCCACGTATCCTGGGGGTGCGCCTATCAGCTTCGCGACCGAGTGCTCCTCCTTGAACTCGGACATGTCGAGCCTTATCATGGCGTCCTCTTCGCCAAAGAGGAGCTCAGCGAGAGCCTTGGAAAGTTCGGTTTTTCCAACTCCTGTGGGTCCTAAGAACAGGAAGCTGGCTATTGGTCTCTTTGGGTCTTTGAGCCCAGCCCTCGCCCGCCTTATCGCCTCCGCAACAGCCTTTACCGCGTGTTCCTGATCTACCACCCTCCTGTGGAGTTCCTCCTCGAGTCTTAGGAGCTTTTCCATCTCTTCCTCTTTCAGTCTCGTGACAGGTATCCCGGTCCACTCGGAGACTACCTGGGCTACGTCGTCCCATGTGACTATGAGATCTTTAGCCTTCTGGGACTCTAAGGCTTTCAGATCCTTTTCGAGGTTCACCTTCTCTATCTTGAGCTGGGCTTCCTTTTCGTAGTCACCTTCCTCTGCGGCCTTTAAGATCTCCCTGTCGAGTTCCTCTATCCTCTTCTTTATCTCCTGTATCTTGAGGTCTACGCCTCCCAGCTTCTCCGTGAGCTCCCTCCTCTCCTTCTCGAGCTGGGCTTTTTGAACCTTCAGCTGTGCCTCCTTTTCGTAGTTCCCCTCGAGGTTGGCCTTTACGATCTCCTCGTCGAGAGCCTTTATCTTCCTGTCTATCTCCTGTATCTCAGGTGGGACCGCTACTACCGAGAGCTTCTTCCTTGCGGAGGCTTGATCTAAGGCGTCTATGGCTTTGTCGGGAAGCTTCCTGAAGGTGACGAACCTTTTAGTGAGCTTGACAGCAGCCTCTATGGCTTCGTCGGAGATCTTGACCTTGTGGTGCTTTTCGAGCCTTGGTCTTAGACCTTTTAGGATCTCGATCGTCTCCTCTACTGTTGGCTCCTCCACGTATATGGGCTGGAACCTCCTCTCAAGAGCTGGGTCCTTCTCTATGTACTTCCTGTACTCGTCAACGGTGGTCGCACCGATTACCCTTATCTCGCCTCTCGCGAGGGCCGGCTTCATTATGTTTCCAGCGTCAACCGCACCCTCAGCCTTCCCGGCCCCCACTATCGTGTGGATCTCGTCTATGAAGAGGATGACGTTCCCCTT
>WFOY01000188.1 GCA_015487835.1 Aquificaceae bacterium | reverse complement strand
GTTCAAACCCTTCTTCGAGCGGTCAATAGCACCCTTGGTTGTCTTCCTCTCGGACAGGGGTGTGCACCCCAACCTGATAACCTTTGCCGGTTTCCTCCTGATCCTTGTGGGATCCGTAGCACTCTACTACAAGCTGCTCGTGGTCTCGTTCATCCTCTTAGGGACAGGTGCCGTACTAGATGCGGTGGACGGTGCGGTCGCCAGGAGGATGGGCATCCACTCGGAGTTCGGGTCCTTTCTGGACTCCACCGTGGACAGGTTTTCGGACTCTTTGCCTTTTCTGTCCCTTGGCTTCCTTTACGCGGAGGAGGGGGAGCCTTACGGCACGCTCATGGCCTTCTTGGCCCTCGTTGGGTCCTTTGGCGTGAGCTACACCAGGGCGAAGGCGGAGGCCTTAGGGGTTTACGGCATAGGAGGTGTGTTCGAGAGGACCGAGAGGTGGATAACCCTGCTCCTTGGCATCCTTCTTGACCTCATCCCCCTGGCCCTCCTCGTGATCGCCGTGGGAGGCATAGGCACGACCCTCCAGAGGATGTACGAGGTCAGAAAGCACATCTCCAGGAGGTTCGCATGAACATCTACGAAATGATGAAGCAGCTAAAGGGTATGCAGAGGGTCTTCGAGGAGGTAAAGGAGACCTTGAGAACAAGGAAGGAGATCTTGGAGAAGGACGGTGTGGAGGTGGTCTTCAACGGTCTCGGAGAGGTCGTGAGCATAGAGGTAAAGGAGGAGTTCCTCAGGGCCGACTGGGATAGACTAAGGCCTCTTGTCATAGACCTCGTAAATCAGGCCCAGGCGAGGGCGAGGGACATGGCCAAGGAGGAGATCTCGAGGAGATTTGGGATCATGTTCGGAGGTCTGGATCTTGGGCTTTGAGGAGGTCTTCCCGGGATCCCTCAGGGAGGCCCTAGATAAGGTTACCAGGATACCGACCTACGGTGAGAGGGGGGCTGTCAGGCTGGTCTACAACTTCCTCAAACTCTCGAAGGAGGAGAGGCTGTCTGTGGTGGAGAGCCTAAGGGAAGCCGCGGAGTCCCTGAGGCCTTGTAGAGAGTGCTTTATACTCACAGACGAAGAGGTGTGCAGGATATGTTCCGACCCGAGGAGGATCAAGCGTTTCATCTGCGTTGTGGAGGAGTCCCAGGACGCTTACTCCATAGAGAAGCTCGAACGTTACAGGGGTGTCTATCACGTTCTCCAGGGCCGGATCGCACCCTTGGAGGGGATCTCTCCCGAGGATCTGACCGTTGATAAGCTCCTCGAGAGGATAGGGAAGAACCGGGCCAAGGAGGTGATCATAGCTACGAACCCGAACGCCGAAGGGGAGGCGACGGCCAACTACCTGATACGTCTTATAAAGGACAGGTTTCCCAAGGTCAAGGTTTCACGGGTATCCTACGGACTTCAGTTCGGGTCCATCATAGAGCTGGCCGACGAGGTCTCCCTGGAGAAGTCCTTTGAGAACAGAAAGTAAACCTCGTCCTTGTCCATGTAGAGGACAGCCTGCGGCACCTCCCCTACCATGTAGTTCACCCTCTCGGGTATTCCGTATCCTCTCCAGACGTGTCCGGAACCTACCAGGACGATGATCTTGTGGTCGGGGTGGGCCGCCATGATCTTGGCTATCCTGTAGGCCATACCGTTGTCCCAGGCGAGCTGGACGTCAAAGAACTTCTTCTCGTCAACGTTCTTGTGCTTTTCCATAGCTTCCCTTAGGAACTCCTCGTACCTCTCGGTGGTCAGTATTATCTTCGGGGGAAGGTAACCGCTCTTCACGTTCTCTATACCCCTCTCCCGGATCTCCCTTAGCAGCTCACTGGGTATGTTGAGGGCGAAGATCCTTATGCCTCTCTCCCTTGCGAACCTCCATATGGGTGCGTAGAGTTCGGGATCGAACCTCCACCTCTCCTGGTACTCAGTGAGCCTGATCATCTCCTCCTCGTCTATTATGCCCTCCACGTAGTCGTCCAGATGCTCCTGAAACTGCTGCTGGAACATCTCCATGGCCAGGATCACCCTGTGGCCCCTGCTCACCATGTGCCTTATCACCTTGAGCTGTAACCTGTGGGCCTCCTCCGAGTCGTGGATCTCGCCCAGGTATATAACCCTCGCCCTCTCCATATCTTGGAGTATCTCCTCAAGATGGGTTCTCTTGAAGAAGACAAGCTCTCCACCCAGAGCCACGCTCACGATCAGAAGCAGAACTACCATGGCTTTAGTATACTCTGATCGGTCATGAAGGCTATCCTGGTTACGGGAACGGACACAGGGGTGGGCAAGACCTACGTGACCTACAACTTAGCCCTTGAGATCAAGAGAAAGGGTGTTAGTGTAGGCTGCTTCAAACCTGTGGAGACCTATGTGAGGGAGGTTCCCGAGGACGGCAAACTCCTTTCCGAAGCCACGGGTCAGCCCATAGAGGAGGTCGTCCCCGTGAGGTTCTCCCTTCCCCTCTCCCCCTACGCCGCCGAGATGGAGGAGGGAAAGGAGATAGACCTGGAGGACCTCACGGATAGGTTCCACAGGCTGAGGGAAAAGTACGATATAGTTCTCGTCGAAGGAGCTGGCGGTATAGCCGTGCCCATAAAGAGAAACTTCACCTACGCGGACCTCGCCCTAAAATGGGGCCTGGACGTTATCATAGTGGGGAGGGCCGGCCTTGGCACACTCAACCACACCTACCTGTCCTGGTTCTATGCCAGAGAAAGGGGTCTTAACCTTATAGGTATAGTCCTCAACGGTTTCAGCGGGGAGGATGTGTCCGAGAGGACAAACCCTAAGATAGTGGAGGAGATGACAGGAATAAAACCCATCTGCCTGCCGAGAACTAAAGGTCTTAGGACAGATAGGAGACACTTACTACCTCTTCTTGATCTTATCGGGCTTTAGGCCGTAGTAGAAGGAGACACTCTCCACGATCTTCCTGAAGTAGGGTGCGCTCACCTCACCGCCGTACAGCCTCCTGCCCTTGGGCTCATCAACCACTATAACCCCCACGAACCTTGGGTCCGTTGCTGGGAACACGCCGGCGAAGTAGGTCACCACCTTGTCACGTGAGTACTTACCCTTGTCCGGGTCAAACTTCTGGGATGTCCCCGTCTTGCCGGCTATGGTGAAGTACTTGGATCTCGCCCTCTTGCCGGTTCCCCTCTCCACCACCTGGGTCAGCGTCCTCCTCAGCCAAAGTATGGTCTCCTCAGAGAGGATTCTGTCTCTCAGGACCTTCCTTTCTGCCCTGTAGACTACACTGCCTGATGGCGAGACTATCTCCTTGACTATATGGGGCTGGACTATGTAGCCTGTGAGAAGGCCCCCGAAGGCGACCGCTATGTTGAGCGTGTTCATCGCAAGACCCTGTCCTATGGAGGCGTAAAGTATGTTCGCCGGGTAGTCGAAGTCTGGGATCAGGGGGTTCGCCTCCCCGGGGAAGATACCGAACCTCCTCTTCATATGGAAGGCCTCCAGGAGCTTGTCCACATCCTTCTTCTTCAGGTAAGAGGCTACCTTGATCGTCCCCACATTGGAGGAGTAAACGAGGACGTCCCTCAGCTTTATCCTGCCGAGTCTTCTTGGGTCCCTCACGTACCTGTCGTAGACCTTTATCCTGCCCTTTCCTGTATCTATAGTCATATTTCTCCTCACGTAGCCCTTCTCCAAGGCCCACCCTACGAAGAAGGGCTTCATTATGGAACCCGGTTCGAAGACGTCCGTTACAGCGAAGTTTCTCCTTTGGTCCGCCCTGTATCTGTAGAACCTGTTGGGGTCGAAGTAGGGGTAGGTTGCGAGACCGAGGATGTAACCGTTCCTGAGGTCCATAACCAGTATGGAGACCCTCTTTGGCTTCCACCTCCTCACTATCTCATCCCTTATCCTCTCTATGAGGTGCTGAACACCTATGTCAAGCGTGAGCTTAACGTCGCTCTCCTCACCCATCATCCCCTTGAGAGGGTGGAGGTATATCTGGCCTATACCTCCGTTCATGTAGATTAGAGCCTCCGTGTAACCTCCACCTAAGTAGTCGTTGAGGGCGAACTCCATACCTTCCAGGCCCACACCGTCAACCCCCACGAAGCCAAGCAGGTTGGAGGCTAAGGTCCCGTTCGGGTAAACCCTCGTGTAGTCCTCCTGGATGCCCACGAAAGAGGAGTTACCCGTCTCAAGGATCAGCTCTCTTATCTCCTTCTTCAGGTCTCTACTAACACCCGAGAGGATCTTAACAGGCCCACCGGATCCAGACTCAAGGCGCCCCTCGATCTCCTTCTCAGGGACGCCAGTTATAGAGGCGAGGCCTCTAACGAACCTATCCCTGTTCCTAAGGTATCTGGTGTCCGGGTGGACGTAAACGGTGATCGTTGGGACGCTGAGGGCAAGGTCCCTTCCGTTGGCGTCCTCTATGGATCCTCTGTAGAGGGGAACCCTGGCTGTAACTACCCTCTCGAACCTCTCCTCTATCTTCCTTGCTATGTCGCTCCTCTTGGTTATCTGGAGGTCTATCACCCTCAGGGTGACCAGACCGAGACCCAAAAAGAACACTCCCAGTATGAGGGAGGTCTTTCTCTCAAATCTTCTCCTAAGCTTCCAGCCAGCTTCCAACCTTACTGATACCTGAACACGCTTGGGTTAAGTATGTCAGGGTACGCGGTCTCCATCTCGTAGTCGAAGATCTGCTTCCTGATCCTCTTGAGGTCGTTCCTGTTCGGCTTGAAGGGGTAGCTCTTTATGTCGGAGACGGAGCTGTCACCGAAGGGTCTGTTGCAGGCAACCTCCGTCGTCTTACCCCTGCACCCGGCCGTCATGAAGGGCCTCCCGCTCCAGAAGACCTCCTCGAAGACCTCTTTGGAGACGCCCCAGTCTATTATCTGACCCTTTTCGTTGAACTTCATGTCCTCGTATCTGGCGAGTCCGTTGTCTATAAGGTACCTCGCCATCTGGACCCTCCTGTACTGGGGTGCTGGGCAGGGCTTTTCCTTCTCCATGAGTGAACCTTCTTCTGGCCAGAAGGAGAAGAGGTGGGTCCTCGCACCCAGATCCCTGACCTTCTGGATAGTCTCCACCATCTCCTGCTCGGTCTCCCCGAGACCCACTATGAGGTGGCAGCCTGCGTAGCCGTCGCCCATAACGTAGGCACACCACTCTAAGACCTTCCAGTAGGTCTCCCACCTGTGGGGGCTGTTCATAGGTCTGCCCCTCAGCTTATCGAAGAGTTCTGGGGTAGCAGCGTCTAAGGCAACGGTGAGCGTGTCCGCACCCAGCCTCTTGTAGTCCTCTATGTCTTCAAAGGTCTGGCCCGTCGCGTTCATCAGGATGGACACGAAGAGCTGGTCTCCGAGTTCCTCCACGACCCTCTTGAGAACGTACTTGGTGTCCCTTATGGATCTTGGGTGCGTTATCTGGGATATGCAGAGCCTCTCCGCGTGCCCCACCTTTTTAGTCCTCTCTATTATGTCGTCCAGCTTGAAGGTAGGCCACTCAACCCTTATGAAGTTCTTCTTAGAGTACTCCATATCCCTCGCCTTCTGGAGGCCACAGTAGGCACAGGTGGCGTGGCACCCCGATGGGTAGGTAAGGAGTGTGTTTATGCAACTCAGCTTTGTGTCCCTGTAAAACTGGCCCGGTATGAAACCCAGCGTCATGGCGGCAGCCCAGCTTATCTGTAAGTATTCGGGACTCTCCTTCTGCTGGGTGAGGTTCTCCAACATGAGTCTGTTCATACCTTTACCTCCCTTAGGCAGGCGTTTTATTAGATTATAGTGGAGATCCACAGACTGAGGATAACCGAGGACATATACCTGGAGGTCAGGACTCAAAAGGACCTGATAATCGGGACCACTCTCCTCAAGGGTAACCTCAGGGAGGAGGCCAGTCCCTGGGTCAGGGGTGTGTTTGAGAGGTACCTGCTGGGGACCAGGGATCCTGAAGGTGGTCTCAGGATCGTATTAAGGGAAGGCATACCGGACTATCTCTGGAGGGTTTACGAAACCTTGAGGCGCGTGGCTCCTTTCGGGAGGACTGTCACCTACTCGGACCTCGCAGCTTTGACAGGGACCCACCCTAGGTTTGTGGGCTACGCCATGAGGGTAAACCCCTTCCCAGTTATAATCCCATGCCACAGGGTGGTGTCCAAGAAGGGTCTCGGCGGTTTCTCCTGTGGGGTCGAGATAAAGATGGCCCTCCTAAGGTTCGAGGGGGCCGATCCGTTCGGTAAGTTCTGAGAACTTCCTCACCACGGACTCGTAGACCTCAAGAAGGTCCCTACCTTCCTTCGTCAGCTTAGCCCCTGAGCCCCTCTTCCTCTCTAAGACCTTCTTACCCAGCCTGTCCTCCATAGCCTTTATCTGGCTGATAGCCCTCTTGTAGGTCAGGCCAAGCCTCCTGGTAGCCTCCAGGATGGATCCGGTCTTATCTATCTCTTTCAGGAGCCTGTACTTACCCTCGCTTATTATGGGTTCTCCCTCCTTCTCCAGCCAGACCTTGAACCTGACCCTCAATACTTCCTCTCCCCGAAGAGCAAGGTGCCCACCCTGACTATGGTCGCCCCCTCCTCCACGGCCACCTCGAAATCGTGGGACATACCCATCGAGAGGTGGGGAAGCTGGATCCCGAACTCCCTCTCGAGGTCATCTCTGAGTTCTCTGAGCTTGGCAAAATACGGTCGTACCTCATCAGGATCCTCCCTGTAGGGGGGTATGGCCATGAGTCCTAGGATTTTGATGTTTGGCTTCCTGAGGGAGTACTCGACTAGGGACTTCAAGTTCTCAGGCATCACACCCCCCTTCGTCTCCTCCCCTCCCAAGTTGACCTCTATCAGGACTTCCTGAACTCTCCCCGACCTCTCCGCCCTCTTCTGGATCTCTTCCGCCAGGGACTCCCTGTCCAGGGAGTGTATGAGCGACACCCTTCCCATAAGGTACTTGACCTTGTTGGTCTGGAGCCTCCCTATGAAGTGCCAGTCTATGTCAAGGTCCCTTAAAAACTCCAGCTTCTTCAGAAACTCCTGGACCCTGTTCTCACCGAAGACCCTGAGTCCGCATCCGTAGAACCTCCTTATAACCTCAGGGGGGACCGTCTTGGTTGCCCCCAAGAGGGTGACCTCCTCGGGATCTCTACCCACCCTCTCGCAGGCGGATCTTATTCTCTCTAAGACCTCCTGAAGGCGATCACACTCCCCCATAACTTAAAAATCTTAAAATATCTCCCCATGGGGAAGAAAAGGTACACCTTCGAGGACCTTGTAAGAGTTATGGAAGACCTCAGGAAAAGATGTCCCTGGGACAGGGATCAGACCCACGAGAGCCTGAAGAAGTACCTCATAGAGGAGGCCTACGAGGTCATCGACGCCATAGACTCTAAGGACGACGAGAGGTTAAAGGAGGAGCTCGGTGACCTTCTCCTCCAGCCTGTCTTCCACGCCCAGATAGCAAAAGAGAGGGGTGCCTTCGACATACACGAGGTAGTGGACCTACTTGTGAGGAAGCTGATAGAGAGGCATCCCCACGTCTTCGGCGACGCAAAACCAGAGGACGTCCTCAGAAACTGGGAGAGGAAGAAGATGGAGAAGAGGGAGAGTGTCCTTGAGGGCATACCTAAGCACCTGCCCGCACTCATGCGCTCCCAGAAGCTACAGGACAAGGCGAGTCAGGTGGGGTTCGACTTCACCCACATAGACCAAGTCTTCAAGAAGATAGAGGAGGAAATGGAGGAGCTCAAAGAGTCCATCCGCAAGGGTGATAGGGAGAACCTCCAGCACGAGATAGGGGACATACTGACGGCGGTGGTCGAGCTCGCCAGGTTCTTAGGCGTGGACGCGGAGGAGGCCCTCCAGAAGGCGAACGACAGGTTCGTAAGAAGGTTCCAGTACATGGAGAGAAGGGCAAAGGAACTGGGAAAAAAACTCGAGAACATGACCCTGGAGGAGATGGACTATCTTTGGAACGAGGCGAAGAGGGTCCTGGAGGGTTACGAGGGATAGGGGAGGACCCTGTCTATACGCCTTCCCGTTACCTCCTCGAAGAACCTCTGACCTGGTCTCCCCAAGGAGTGGGCACCGATGAGAACCACGGCGAGTTTGCCGGTCTTTATGCTTTCCTCCTCTCTTCTCAGTAAGTCCTCCAGGAACCCCTTTGTGTATCCCCTCCCGTCCTGGAGCGTGTCCGCAGGTATACCTATGATCTCCTCTGCTTCCTCGGAACCCACGAAGAGGTCCCTCGACCTCTCCTCCCTAAACTCCGTTCTCAGGGTAACCTCCACCCTGGAGTTTTTCAGCCTCTCTTCCCACTCTGCTGGAACCAAGAAGGTGGGGTTCGTGAGGCCCCTTATGGTTTCCACAGGTTGGTCCCTGAAGTCCTCGAGGAGAACGATCCTAATAAACTGCTTGCTTAGGTATAGGACGTTTCCTATCCTCCTCTCTACGTTCGCCCTCACCCTTCCCCTGACGGACTGGGAGAAGGGAACCACGAAGGAGGGAACGGCCTCTCTGTCCACCCACACACCTCCCTCTAAGACCTTCCATCCTAAGAAGGGAAACTCGAACTCCCTGACGGGAAGGCCGAGGGTCTCCGCGAAGGTCCTCACCTCCTTAACGAAGAGGGTCTCCTCCTTGGATCCTGGCCTCCTGCCCTTGAAGGAGACGAGGTCCCAGAATATCTCCCCCTCCTTCTGCTTAAAGAGTCCGTATATGCATCCGCAGTAGTCCTGCTGGTAGATCTCGAGATCCTTTGAGATCCTGAACATCTCCTGGGTTCCCCCTCCTTTGCGGTAATCGAGAGCTAAGAACTTAACCCCGTACCTCTCCGAGACCTTCTCACCGCTCTCCTTGAGCTGGGGTATGCTCTTCTTTGGACTCATGAGCAGTGTGGTGGTCATGGCCTCACAGCCGAGTTCTTTTGCGAGCCTCGCGGACCTCTCCAGCCTGTAGTCGAAGCAAACGGAACACCTCCTGCCCCTCTCGGGCTCATCCTCGAGGCCCTTTACCTTAATCAGCCAGTCTTCGAGGTCGTACTCCCCCTCTATGAGCTTTATGCCGAGCTGTCTGCAGGTTCTCTCAGTCTCTACATACCTCAGCCTGTACTCCTCGTAGGGGTGTATGTTTGGGTCGTAGAAGAAGCCTACGATCTCGTCCTCTGGGAAGTCCTGCCTCAGCCTCTTCAGGAAGTAAACCGCGTCCGGTGCACAGCATATGTGGACCAGTATCCTCCCCATACTCGGAAGTTTACCCCCTGGACTTCTGGGATTGTATGATGTCCTCCACCTTTATGACCTTCCTCTTGGAGACGTTGACTATAGCCTTTTTCAGCTCATCGCTCTGGACTTTGGAGAGCTCGTTCTGGATGAACTCTAAAAGCTGGTCTATCTGCCTCTGGAGGTCCTCTATCTGCTCCTTCATGTTCAGGATTATGTCCACACCGGCCAGGTTCACCCCCATCTCCCTGGTCAGGAAGAGGATAAACTCGAGGCGTTTCAGGTCCTCATCCGAGTAAAGTCTCGTGTTACCCTCCGTTCTGGAGGGCTTCAGGAGACCCTCGCGCTCATACAACCTCAAGGTCTGGGGGTGGATGTCGTACATCCTCGCCACAACGCCTATGGTGTAAAGTCCTTTCTTCTTCATGGCTGATCACCTCTCCTTGATCCTCTCAGGTTTGGGAAGAACCTCCTGAAGTTCTTTCAATATCTTCTCGATCTTCTTCCCGTCTCCAACTATCCTGCTCAGTATCCCCATCTTGGGAACGTCTATGTTCACCCTGACCACCAGATCTCCTCTCCCGGAACCCCTCAGCCTGGGCATGCCCTCACCTGGGACCCTGACGAGGTCCCCGTGTTTCGTCCCCGGCGGCACCTTCACCTTGACCTTTCCCCCGGACAGTGT
>WFOY01000187.1 GCA_015487835.1 Aquificaceae bacterium | reverse complement strand
GAAGTTCAGGGACAAGATCCACAAGACCCTTGAGGAGAACATAAGCTGGGTCGAGAGGGAGACAGGAAGGAAGCCCCCTTACGAGGAGGTGGAGGAACTACTTATAGAGGAGTTTTCGAAGGTCCTCGACTTCGAAGGTGAAGGCGAGATCCCGGAGGAGGCCCTCCGCCTCGCCGACCAGCTGAAGGACCTCTTTACTTCGGAAGAATTTCTCCTCGAAGACACGGGAAGGAAGCACAGGACCATAAAGATAAGGGAAGGGGTCCACGTGAGGAACGGTGTCCACAAGGCGAGGGGGGGACTGATCAAGGCGGAGGTCCTGATCCGGGAGGACAGGATAGAGGAGGTGAGGATATACGGAGACTTCACCCTGTATCCCAAGGATTCGATAGGTGATCTGGAGGCTTCCCTCGTCGGTGTTCCCTTCGAAGCGGAGGCGGTAAGAAGGAAAGCTGAGGAGTTCCTGAGAAGGGAGGAGGTGGACTTCCCCGGGGTGACCGCTGAAGACATAGTGAAGGCGGTCGTCGGGAACTGATCATGGAGAGGGTCGTAAACATACTAAGGGAAGGGCTGAGGGCGGACGACCTCCTCGTAAAGGGCAGGGAGTTGAAGGGTAGGTTCGCTGAGGAGAGGGTTGTCCAGGTCTTCAACCTGTCGGGTGGTAGGGAGAAGCACCTGCTAAACCTAATACTCTTTCCAGGGAGGGGGTACTACAGGAGCTGGGTGGAGGTTTACTCTGTATCTCCCGAGTTCTTCAGAACCAAGCTGGAGGGAGCCCTCCTAGACCTCCTCTCCGAGGTGACGGACAGGATCTTCATAGAATACGTGGAGGACAAAGAAACTGTCAGAGATCTATCCGCAGGTGTTCCACCTCAACTCTCTAGGATAGGTTTTGAACTCGCTAAGAGAGGCTTCTCCTGGCAGAGGGACTGGTATTACCCCGAGGGTCTGAGGGAGGGGAACCCCAAGATACAGGCCGAGAGACCCCTGGACCCTTCGAAGAGGTTGAGACACCTGGAGAACTTAAGAGTGGACCTTGAGGATTTCCTGAGGCGAAGTGGGGAGGAGGACCTCAGAGAGAGGGTAAAGGAAAGGTTTAAAATACTTCAGGAACTATGGAAGGGAGCTTAATCCTGAGCCTTCTCAAATTCTCCATCGGTATAGCCGTCCTCATAAAGGGTGCGGACCTACTGATAGAGGGATCTTCCAGCCTGGCCAGGAGGGCGGGTATACCTGACTTCATCGTAGGGCTCACCCTGGTGGCCTTCGGGACCTCCCTCCCCGAGCTCACAGTAAACATAAGCGCGAGCCTGAAAGGTGCCTCCGAGATAACCCTCGGCAACGTCATAGGATCCAACATAGCGAACATACTCCTAATCTTAGGGGTAGCGAGCCTAATAAGACCCCTCTCTGTGAACAGGACCTTCGTAAAGAAGGAGATACCTCTCAACTTCCTGAGCATACTCATCCTCTTCGCCATGGTGAGCGATAGGCTGATGGATGGGAGCGGTCCCTCGATCATATCCAGGTCGGAGGGTCTTGTCCTCATAACCACCTTCATCGGATACCTCTACTTCCTCGCAGCCTTTCTGGAGAAGGAAGAAGTGGATAAGTCCAAGACCTACGGATACGCTAAGGGTGTCCTCTTTGTCGTCCTCGGTCTCCTCGGGCTTGCCTTGGGTTCCGAGTGGACGGTGAGCGGGGGTGTGGAGATAGCGGTCCTACTCGGTGTTAGCCAGGTGATGATCGGTCTCTTCCTCATAGCTATAGGGACCTCTCTCCCGGAGCTGACAACCTCGGCCGTCGCCGCTTACAGGGGGAACCCAGACCTAGCCCTTGGCAACGTGGCGGGATCTAACATCTTCAACGTATCCCTAGTACTCGGAACGAGCTCCTTAATACACCCGATCCCTGTACCGGACAGGGTCTTCAGGGACCTCCTCATCCTGTTTGTCGCCACGGCTGCCCTGCTCTTATCCAACTACACCGGGAGGAGGTACACTGTATCGAGGCTGGAAGGTGCTGTGTTCCTTGCCATCTACACCTCCTACCTTCTGGTCTCCTGGTACTGGGAGCTTTGGAGATGAGGTCCAAGGACATAGCAGCCCTTACCGTCGGTCTCAACCTCCTCGGCGGGATAATAGCGGGACTTCTCGTAGGATACGGCATCGATTACGCCATGGAGAGCTGGTTCGGTATAAAGACGTCACCCTGGGGTATGCTGATCTTCTTCTTCGTGGGAATTGTGTCTGGCTTCCTGAACGCCTACAGGGACATGAAGAGGATCGAGGACTGACTCAGATCCTCCTGAAGGGTATCGAGAGAAGAACACCAAGGATGTTCTGGGAGAGGCTAAAAACAGCCGAGGGGAGAGCTGTAACAGGTGAGAAGTACTTGACCGCGAGGACGGTGGAGAGCCCCGAGTTCTGCATCCCCACCTCTATGGAGAGGGTCTTCGCCTGCTTCGTGTCAAGACCTGCAATCCTCCCGAAGAGGAAACCAAGTAGAAAGCCGGCCAAGTTGTGGAGTAGGACGCCCGCCACTAAGGCTACCGAGAGGTCCTTTAGCCTCTCAAAGTTAATAGCGAATATAACAGCTATTATGAAGGATATCGCCGTTATAGAAACGTAGGGGAGGAACCTCTCGATCTTCAGGACCCTATCGCCGAGTATCTTCCTGAAGACCATACCTGCGAGGACTGGAAGGACCACTATCTTG
>WFOY01000186.1 GCA_015487835.1 Aquificaceae bacterium | reverse complement strand
GCTAAAAGAAGGGCCATCCTCGATCCCGAGAACACCATATACGAGTCCAAGAGGTTCATAGGTAAGAAGTTCGACGAGGTGAGGGAGGAGGCGAAGAGGGTCTCCTATAAAGTAGTTCCCGACGACAAGGGTGACGCAGCCTTCGACGTCCCCAACGCCGGTAAGATAGTCCGTCCCGAGGAGGTGGGCGCCCACGTCCTGAGGAAGCTGAAGGAGGCCGCCGAAGCCTACCTCGGCGAGAAGGTAACCAAAGCCGTGATAACAGTCCCCGCCTACTTCAACGAGAGGCAGAGGCAGGCCACCAAGGACGCAGGGAAGATTGCCGGTCTTGAGGTCCTCAGGATCCTCAACGAGCCTACAGCAGCCGCCCTCGCCTACGGACTCGACAAGAAGTCCGACGTTAAGATCCTCGTCTACGACTTCGGTGGAGGGACCTTCGACGTCTCCATACTTGAAGGAGGAGAGGGCGTCATAGAGGTAAAGGCTACTTCCGGAGACACCCACCTCGGAGGTGCAAACATAGACGAGAGGATAATGGAATGGCTCATAGAGGAGTTCAAGAAGGAAACGGGAATAGATCTCAGAAACGACAAGACAGCACTCCAGAGGCTCAAAGAGGCCGCCGAGCAGGCCAAGAAGGAGCTCTCCTTCAAGCTGGAGACCGAGATAAACCTCCCCTTCATCACCGTCGACCCCAACACCAACCAGCCTCTGCACCTTCAGAAGAAGCTCACCAGAGCCAGACTCGAGGAGATGATAAAGGACCTCATAGACAGGACCATGGAGATAGTGAAGAAGGCCCTCGAGGACGCCAAGCTAAAGCCCGAGGACATAGACGACATCGTCCTCGTAGGAGGTTCAACGAGGATACCCCTCGTCCAGCAGAGGATAAAGGAGTTCTTCGGAAAGGAGCCCCACAAGGGTGTTAACCCCGACGAGGTCGTGGCTGTGGGAGCCGCCATACAGGCCGGTGTCCTCTCGGGGGACGTGAAGGAGATACTCCTCGTGGACGTTACGCCTCTATCCTTGGGTGTTGAGACCTACGGAGGCGTTATGACTGTCCTGATCCCAAGGAACACGCCCATACCCTACAGGAAGTGTGAGGTCTTCACCACTGCCGCCGACTACCAGACGGAGGTCGAGATCCACGTCCTCCAGGGAGAGAGACCCCTCGCCAAGGACAACAAGTCCCTCGGTAAGTTCTACCTAACCGGGATACCCCCGGCTCCGAGAGGTGTTCCCAAGATAGAGGTCTGCTTCGACATAGACGCCGACGGCATACTCCACGTCACAGCCAAGGACCTCGGAACAGGAAAGGAGCAGTCCATAAGGATACAACCCTCCTCTGGACTCACCCAAGAAGAAATAGACAGGATCATCAAGGAGGCTGAGGCCCACGCCGAAGAGGACAAGAAGAAGAAAGAACTTATCGAGACCAGGAACCAGCTCGACCAGCTCGTCTACAACCTGGAGAAGAACCTGAGGGAGCACAGGGACAAGATCCCCGAGGACCTCGTGAAGGAGACGGAGCAGGTCATAGAGGAGGCCAAGAAGGTGATGCAGGAGGCCCAGGACATAAACCAGCTGAGATCCATGATGGATAAGATCCTACAGGCCTCCTCTAAGGTGGGAACCCACATATACCAGGAGGCTGAGAAGAAGGCAGGAGGCGAGGAGAAGAAGGAGGGCGGTGACGACGTCGTGGACGCAAAGCCGGTAGACTGATGAAGAGGGAGGTAAAAACGGACCGGGCCCCGGCCCCGGTCGGACCTTACTCTCAAGCTGTCGAGGTAGGGAACGTCCTCTTCCTCTCGGGCCAGATAGGCATAGACCCATCCACGGGAAAACTAAGAAGTTCCTTCAAAGAACAGGCGGTCCAGGTCTTCAGAAACGTGGAGGAGATCTTAAGAACAGCTGGCTACTCGAAGGAGAACGTGGTCAAGGTGACCCTCTACCTCACCGACCTCTCCAAGTTCCAGGAACTCAACACCATCTACCAGGAGTTCTTCAGGGAGGTAAACCCAAAACCCGCCAGGGTGACCGTAGGTGTCAAAGACCTACCCTTAGGTGCCGATATAGAGGTGGAGGTGGTGGCGGTAAGGACCTAACTTAATAGATATGCTGTCTCTTAACATAAAACCTCCTTACGACGAGTCGGCCGAGAGGTCGGTCCTCGGGACCATGCTCGCCGACCCCGAGAACATACCCACCGTTCTCGAATACCTAACAGAAAAAGACTTCTACGTCGAGGAGCACAGACTCCTCTTCTCGGTGATAGTCAAGATCTGGCAGGAGCACGGACCCAACTGGGACGACGTCGTCCTCATGGACTACATAAAGAAGCAGGGGTTAGAAGAGAAGCTCCCCTATGAGTGGATCCTAAGCATCTACGAGGAGGCGGCACCCCTAAGCACCTTAGAGTCCGCCTGCAGGATAATAAAGGAGAAGGCAGGTTTAAGAGACCTCCTCGAACTCTCCATGAACCTCATAAAGGAGGTAAAAGAAAATCAGGACTTCAACGCGGTGATAG
>WFOY01000185.1 GCA_015487835.1 Aquificaceae bacterium | reverse complement strand
CCGCGTTCCCGATCGTGCAGTAGATCTCGGATACGAGAGGGCTCTGGGATATCTTCCAGACGAGGGCGTGCTCCCTTCCTCCGTTGCCAACTACCAGAACTTTCACGGAGAGTATTATAACTAAGAGTATGCTGAGGAGCCTTATATTCTGGAAGATCACCAAGACCACCTACCTCGTAGCTCTGCTGCTGGCACTCGTGCTGCTTTTGATCCAGGTTTACAGGCTGAGCTTCATAATAGTGGGACTTCCCATCACAAGCTCCCTTCCCTTCTTCTTAAGCTGGTTCGTTTACTACAGCTTCTTCTTCCTGCCCGACGGCATAGTGGTGGCGGTGGCCCTCACGGCTTACGAGATGAAGGAGAAAAAGATCATCCAGGTGATGGAGTCCTTTCATCTGTCTCCTGGTAGGATCCTCTACATCTTCTCGCTCTCGGCAGGGGTTTTCCTCCTTATAAGTCTGGTTCTCTCCTTTCTGCTCTTTGAAGAGCAGGTATCCTTCGCCAGAAAGGGTCTGATCATAAAGTACAAGGACAGGATACTCGAGAACCTGCCCGAGAGGGCCTTCATAGAGGTGGGCAACATGGTGGTCTACGTAAGGGAGAGGGAGGAGAACAGACTAAGGGGTGTTTTCCTAAAGTACAGGAACTCGATCGTTGTGGCTGATAGGGCGAGCTACGAGGGAGGCGGTAGGTTCAGCTTCGACAGGGGATACCTGATCACCAAGGAGAGGGGTAAGTACTTCCTAATAAGTTTTGAGAACTACAGGCTGGACACAGAGGAGCGCTTCACAGCCGATATAAGGAAGAGGAGGATCTCCAAGGAGAGGATCATGAACCTGGTGAACACGGCGTCCATACCCTTCCTCTTCCTCGCCGCCTTCACAGGTGCCCTGCGGATATGCAGGAGTCATCTTCAGGTTTACTATCTGATAGCTGTGTGTCTTATAGCACACCAGATCCTTATGTTCTCGCTCAAGATCACCCTTTGAGGGTACTTATGTCCCTTCCCAGCTTCTCCTGGACGGACTCTACCTTTGACCTTATCCTCCCTGACTTTCCCTCCCTGTAATCTATCTTCATCGTTATCGAGATCCGGGGACAGTCTTTCTTTAGGTCCTCAAAGCCCTTCTTCAGGACCTCCATGACTTGGTCCCAGCTTTCGCCCTCAACGATCGTTCCCATGGGTGTGAGCACGTAGGGGAGTCCGGACCTGTCTATAACGTCCACGACCCTCGCCACATACTTGCTAACGCTCTCCTCCTTGCCGATGGGCGTCATGCTCACGAAGACGAGGAAGCTCATGGGGATAATTATACAAGAAGTTCTCTCGCCCTGGACTCCTCCACGGGTTTTGCGAGGAGGAAGCCCTGGACCATGTCACAGCCGAGGACCTTGAGCAGGTTCAGCTGTTCCTCCGTCTCCACACCTTCGGCTATGGTCTGCATGCCGATCTTCCTCGCCAGGTTCACTATGGTCTCAACTATGGCGAGGCTCTTAGGGCTCTCTGTTATACGGTGGACGAACTCCATGTCTATCTTCAGTATGTCCGCTGGCAGGGTCTCCAGGTAGGCGAGGGAGGAGTAACCTGTCCCGAAGTCGTCTATGGCAACCTTCACCCCAGCACCCTTCACCCTGTCGAGGAAGGTCCTCGTATGGTCCGGATCCTCCACCAAGAGCCTCTCCGTTATCTCCAGCATGAGCTTACCGCCAGAATCTTTCGCCACCTCCTCCACCTTCCTCAGGAAGGATGGGTCCCTGAAGCTCTTTGGAGAGACGTTAAAGGACACGTAGAGGTCCCCCTTCAGGCCGCCTATGAAGTCTCTTACCCTGTCCAGTAGGGTGTCCTCCACCCTCCTTATCAATCCTGTTCTCTCGAGGGTTACGATGAAGTCCTTTGGTGTCAGTATCCTGCCGTCCTCACGTAGCCTTATCAGGGCCTCAAAGCCGGCTATCCTCCTGGTCTCAGTGTAGAAGAAGGGCTGGAGGTAGAGCAGAAATCTGTTCTCCTCAACGGCCCTCTCGAGTTTCTCCCTCACGTGGAAGTACTCGGTTACCATGAGGTTTATGTCATCGCTGAAGAACCTGTAGGTGTTCTCCCCTTCCCTCTTGGCGAAGGAGAGGGCCGTGTAGGCTCTCTCGAAGAGCTCGGTGGCTTCCTCCGCGTCCCTGGGATACATGGAAGCCCCTATGTTCACGGTGAGGGTTACCGCCTCACCGTTTATCTTTATCGGCTGCCTGACTAAGGAGAGTATCTTGTCCATGAGGGTAGTTATGTCCTTGTCCTCCACATTCTTGGCGAGTATGCCGAACTCGTCGGCCCCGACCCTGGCGACTATGTCCCTTCTGAAGAGGTTCTTTTTAAGGAACTGGGCCACCTTACGTAGTATCCTGTCACCTACCTTGGTCCCGTAAAACTGGTTCATGGAGGCGAAGTTGTGGAGGTCCAGGATTATGAGGATGTGGTTCCTGTCCCTCTCACGCTCGAGGGTGGTCTCCACGCTCGCCAGGAACCCGTCCCTGTTGGGTAGCTGGGTTACTATGTCCAGGTACCTGAGTCTGGTTATCTCCTCCTGAAGCTGCCTCTCGGAGGTTATGTCTCTCCCTATGGCAACGAAGCGGACCTCTCCCTCCCCGAAGCTAACGGGCACGATCGTCTGGTCCAGGTAGAAGATCTCTCCGTCCTTCTTCCTGTTTACGAAAACGGCCTCGAAGATCCTGCCTGACCTTATAGTCTCCCAGAGGTTCCGGTAGAACTCGGGCGTGTGGTATCCTGACTTGAAAATCCTTGGGTTCCTGCCTATCAGCTCATCGGCGGATCCCGATATCTCCTCGACAGCCCTGTTCACGTAAAGGATCGTCCCGTCCTTATCGGTTACCAGGAACCAGTCGTGGGCCCTCTCGACGGCTGTACTT
>WFOY01000184.1 GCA_015487835.1 Aquificaceae bacterium | reverse complement strand
TAGAGAGCCTAAACCTATCCGGCCCTGGGAAAGAAGACCTGGAGGGCCTTATAACCAGGTGTGTGGAGATCACCCCTGAGGAGGATCTCAAGAGTTTAGTCCTTAAGGTGGAGCGTAAGGTTCTGGAACACCTGATGACCAAGTACAGGGGTAACAAGAGCAGGGTGGCCCAGATCCTGGGTATGTCCAGGAACACCCTGAAAACGAAGCTCAAGAAGTACGGGGTATGGCAGTAAAGCTCCCACCACCTCGGAGGAGAGGATCCCTCAGTCTTGAAGAAACCCTCTGGAGGAGGAGGTCCGTCAGAGAGTACTCGGAGGACCCAGTGACCTTGGAGGATCTTGGCCAGATCCTCTGGTCAGCCCAGGGTGTCACAGACCCAAAGGGCTACAGGACAGTCCCCTCAGCGGGAGCCTTGTATCCTCTCGAGATCTACGTCCACGCCACGAGGGTGGAGAGTTTAGAGGTGGGCATATACCACTACCTTCCCCACGAACACAGTGTTGAGCTTATAAAGAGAGGAGACTTCTCCAGGGAGATCTTCGACCTCGCCCTCTGGCAGTACCAGATCTTGGAGGCTGCCCTCCTGGTTCTCTTCTTCGCTGTTCCGGAGAGGACAACCTGGAAGTACGGGGAGAGGGGTATAAGGTACATACTCAACGAGGTGGGACACGCCAGTCAGAACCTCTACCTCTAGGCAACTGCCCTCGGACTTGGGACCGTGGTCGTAGGGGCCTTCGACGACGAGAGGCTAAAAAAGCTGGTCGGGGGTGGACCAGGAACCCCTCTACATCATGACCGTGGGAAGACCAAGATCCTGAAAGGACTATATTATTTAATCCTATGATAGACACCCACTGCCACCTCGACCTTCTCAGGAAGGAGGACTTTGAGGAAACGGTCAGGGACACCAGCTTAGAGTATCTCCTCACGATCGGCTACGACAGAAAGACCGTAGAGAACGCCCTCAGGATCTCGGGGGAACATCCCCATGTCTTCTGTGCCATAGGCTTCCACCCCCACGAGGCCGACAAGGTAAAGCCAGATGACGTTGAGTGGCTTAAAAAACTGGCCGAGGAGAACCCTAAAGTAAGAGCCATAGGGGAGACAGGTCTCGACTTTTACAAGAACTACTCGGACAGAAAGAAGCAGGAGGAGGTCTTCAGGTGGCAGATAAGCGTGGCGAGGGATCTCGGCCTTCCCCTCGTTATACACATGAGGGACGCCGAGGAGGAGACCATAAGGATCCTCAAGGAAGAAAGAGCCTACGAGGTGGGAGGTATAATGCACTGCTTCACAGGGTCCTACGAGACCATGAAAAGAGCCGTTGACCTTGGCTTTTACATATCCTACTCGGGGATAATAACCTACAAGAACGCAGAAAGCGTCAGGGAAGTAGCAAAGAGAACCCCAACTACGAGGATACTTCTTGAGACCGACTCACCCTTCTTAGCTCCCCAGCCCGTCCGCGGAAAACCCAACAAGCCACCCTACATCTGGCACACGGCGAAAGTTCTTGCCCAGCTGATCCCCAACACCTCCCTCGAGGACGTGGACAGGATGACCTCCGAGAACGCAAAGCTGATCTTAAACCTCGGAAACAACGGGAGAAAGGAAACCATAACCTACGTGATCAACAACAGGCTTTACATAAACCTCACGAACAAGTGCAACCTCCACTGCGCCTTCTGTCAGAGGGAGAGGGAGAGGAACTTCATGGTCAAAGGTTACTGGGTCTGGGTATCGAGGGACCCCTCCGTCGAGGAGGTGATAAGGGAGATAGGTGACCCAACACGCTACGAGGAGGTGGTCTTCTGCGGATACGGGGAGCCTACCTTAAGGTTCTCAGCCTTAAAAGAAATAGCCAAATATGTGAAGTCAAGAGGTGGTAAGGTCCGCGTGGACACGAACGGCCTTATGTTCACCTTTTTGCCAAAGGAAAAGTTAAAGGAACTCAAAGGTCTTGTGGATGTGTGGTCCGTCTCCTTAAACGCCCCCGATAAGGAAACCTACAACAAAGTTTGCAGACCCGCCCAGCCAGAGGCCTTCGAGAAGGTCTTGGAGTTCATAAGGGAGGCTCTGAAGGAGAGCTTCGAGGTGATCGTCTCCGCCGTTGACTATCCCGGGGTTGACATGAAGAGAACCGAAAAACTTGTAAAGGAACTCGGTGCCAGATGGAGGTACAGACGTTTCGAGGTTGTGGGTTAACATAGATCGAGGGAGGGAGAAGATGGGGTTTTTCGTTTTTCTGGTCCTCACCGCTTTGGTGTGGTCTCAGGAGGAGATAGAGGGTTGCCTCTCAGCTCTGATGGACCAGGACTACACAAGAGCAGTAGCTCTCGGTGAGTTGGCGGTGGAGAAGTATCCCGCCATGGCGACGGCCCACTACTGCCTCGGGAGGGCCTACCACAGGGTGGGGAGGATCCAAGAGGCCCTCGAACACTTGAAAAAAGCCGAAGAACTCACTTACGTTCCCGAGAACCTCCTCCACATACAGAACGAGATAGCCCTGGTTCTGAGGTCTTTGGGGAAAGAGGATGAGGCCCTCAGGTATCTGCTGAGATCCTTAGAGGCCGCAAGGGAGATAGGAAGCAGGGAACTGGAGTCTGCCATGCTCACCAACATAGGCCTGATCTACCAGGAGAGGGGAGAACTGGAAAAGGCTATGGAGTATTACAGGGAGGCTATAGATCTCGGTGGTGGTGACCCGTCGATCCTCATAAACCTCTCGGACCTGTACCTGAGGCGCGGAGAGAAAG
>WFOY01000183.1 GCA_015487835.1 Aquificaceae bacterium | reverse complement strand
TGGACTCGAGGGTAGAGACCACGTAACCAGCGAGACCAGGGCGTGGTATCCCTGCTGTTTTGCGTAGATCTTTTCCACCGTTTTCCCTGCAGAGGAGGCGGACTCAAGGGTCGAGACCACATAACCGGTGAGACCCAGGAAGAGACCTATCACGAGAAGAAGGATCACGATATCATTAAAATACTTCTATTATGCGAATAATTAGCGGCATGAGACCCACCGGGAGGCTCCACATAGGCCACTACTTCGGTGTTATAAGAAACTGGGTGAAGCTCCAGGACCAGCACGAGACCTTCTTCTTCATAGCTGACTGGCACGCCCTGACCACGGCCTACCGTAAGGTCTCCGAACTCAAGCAGAACATAAGGGAGGTGATGATAGACTGGATAACCCTCGGCCTCGATCCCGAGAAGAGCACGCTATTCATCCAGTCGAGGGTGAAGGATCACGCGGAGCTTCATCTGCTTCTTTCCATGATAACCCCCAAGAGCTGGCTGGAGTGGAACCCCACCTACAAGGACATGAAGTACAACCTCCTCAAGATCCAGGACCTGGAGGTCCAGTTCAGAGGAGGTCTGAGGGACGCGGTCCGCGAGTTCATGGGCATGATCCCCTACAAGGTGGAGGACTTCGAGCGGTTCGAAGAGAGGCTTTTGGAGGATCTCTCTGAGACCTTCATATCCGCCCTCTTCGAGGGAGAGATAGAACCGGAGCTTTTGAAGAGGCTGAACGTCTCCAAGAGGGAGTTCTACGAGACGGACACCTACGGCTTCTTAGGTTACCCAGTCCTTCAGGCCGCTGACATACTCATATACAGAGGTGAAGGCGTCCCCGTAGGTGAGGACCAGCTACCCCATATAGAGCTCACCAGGGAGATAGCGAGGAGGTTCAACTCCCTTTACGGGGATATGTTCCCCGAACCCCAGGCGATCCTCACCGAGACCCCAAGGCTCCCCGGAACGGACGGCCGGAAGATGTCCAAGTCCTTCGGGAACGCCATCTTCTTCTCGGACACGGAAGAACACCTGGAAGGTAAAGTAATGAAGATGTTCACAGACCCCCAGAAGCTGAGGAAGAACGACCCTGGACGCCCTGAGATATGTCCCGTCTTCTCCTACCACAGGATCTTCACGGAGAAGGAGAAGACCTCCCAGATAGAGGAGGACTGCCGGTCAGGAAAGCTCGGGTGCGTAGACTGCAAGAGGATGCTCCTTACCAATCTGGAGGCCTTCCTAAAACCCTTCAGGGAGAAGAGAAAGGAGGTGGAGAGAAACATAGACAAGGTGGAAAAGGTGTTCCTGGAAGGATCTGAGAGGGCAAGGTCTATCGCCGAGGAGACCATGGAGAGAGTTAGGGATCTTATGAACCTGAGATGATAACCTTCCTGGTGGCCCTCCTGGTCCTGCTTCTTGGCCTCGTCCTCTGGTTCTTTCTCTTCCCCGTTCGTGTCCTGAGGGACCCGAAGGTGTCGAGGGAGGTTCTGTGCCCACCTGATGTCTACGTTTACTCCTTCGTGATCCACATACACACCCAGTTCTCCCACGACTCCCTCGGAAAGCCCGAGGACGTGGAGAGGTCCCTGAAGGAGTGCGGGGTGGACTACGCCCTCGTGACGGACCATGACAACGACCTTATATCCAGCTTTGCAGGGGAGAGGATACTGCCCGGCAAGGAGATAAAGCTGACCGATGGGAACGGAAACCTCGCAGGGGACGTGCTCGACTTCGGAGATCTCAAGGTGATCGCCCACCCCTTCACCGAAAAGTACAGGTGGAGGCTGGAGAAAAACACCGACTACCTCTTGGAGATAGTAGACCTGAAGGACGAGATCCTGAGGTCCAAGGTAAGGCTATTCCTCCTCGTCCTTGGCTTCCTCGTCCTTTACCCGGTCATGAGAAGTAAGGTCCTCCGCCACCTCTCAAGGGTAGTCGATCTGGAAAAGCTGGCTTTAATGTACCTAAGGGGGAGCTGGAGGAACCCAGTGGTCGGAGGGCTCGACCACCACGTCAAGATCTACGTAAACGACGCAGGAAGGAAGGTACTCGTTCCCGACTACAGGATCTCCTTCTCCATCCTCAGGAACTTCCTGATCACTGAAAGAGAAGTTCGGAACGGCGCGGATCTACTTAGATCTTTGAAGGAGGGGAGAGTTGTGATATCCTTCTCCGAGAAGGTGACTTTAGTGTGGAACGAGGACTCAAAACTTAAGGTTTACTCACCCTTTGATAACACGCTGGTCACAGTTCTGTCCCCGGAAGGCAGGACCTTTGAGGTTGTCGGTCCCAACTGCACCTTAGATCTCAAACCGGGTAGGTACATGGTCCTTGGCTTCACCTATATTTTTAGAGTATGGAAGTTTCTGTTCGGCCTGAGACCCCTCTTTCTCTCCTACCCCCTGGAGGTAAAGGATGAAGGAGAGACCTCTTCCTGATTGGGTGAAGGAGAAGATCCTCGAGAAGGTCACCAACAAACAGCTCGCCCAGGAGGCCCTCAAGTACGTGACCCTTGTTGAGAAAGAGGACGGGACCCTTTGGGTGAAGGAGAACTTTGAGGACACGGACAAGCACGCCCTGTGGTTCATGGTTCTCCACTGTGTGAACCTGGCCCAGAGGCTGATCAGGGGAGAGAACATAGATGATATTTAAGGTTCTGTCCTATGAGCTTATACTCCTGACCGCCGTCTCCCTGATACTCCTCATAGTTATCTTCAAGAGCAAAGGTGTTTACGAGCTACTCATATTCTTCCTGGGACTGCTCATAGTCTCCCTCTCCAGGGCCTACATATTCTTCCAGGCGGAGGTCCTCATGCCCGTGTTCTACGTTACAACGGCCATAGGCTACTTCCTCATAGCCTACGCCATAATAAGGCTCGCCGGTTACCTAAAATCCGTCAAGGTTCTCGAGCAGACAGCCTTCTACGACCCCCTCACCAAGGCCTACAACAGGAACTTCATAGAGGAGTACATAAAGGAGGAGCTGAAAAAAGCCAAGAGGCTTAAGGAGGAGTTCTGCATACTCCTCATAGATCTTAACGACTTCAAGGAGGTGAACGACAGGTACGGCCACAACGCCGGTGACGTAGTCCTCAAGCGTGTTGTGGAGAAGCTGAGGAGGAACCTGAGGGAGTACGACATGGTGGCCAGGTGGGGAGGGGACGAGTTCCTGGTCGTCCTACCCGCCGAGAAGGGTTCCAACATACTGGAGATAGTGGGCAGGCTGGTGGACGAGTTCAAGATAACCTACGGTGACGTGACCGTAACCCTGAGCGTGGGCTACGCCTGCTTCCCCTACGACGGGGACACGCTGGACGATCTAATTGAGATGGCGGACAGCAGGATGTACAGATCAAAGACAGTATTCAAAGAGGTGAAGAGGTATGCCGTGGACGATAAGGGTAAGGAGGAAGTTTAACGCCGCCCACTTCCTCACCGATTACCACGGGAAGCCCGAACCTCTCCACGGGCACACCTGGGAGGTTGAGGTTTACATAGAGGCGGACTCCCTCGACCCCGGAGGTATGGGTGTGGACTTCGTGGAGGTGGACGAGTTCCTAAAGAAGATCCTCCCCGACTACACCCTCCTGAACGATATGTTCGACTTCTCCCCCAGTGCCGAGAACCTGGCGAGGTGGATCTACCACAGGGTCAAGGAGGCCTACCCCACCCTGAAGAAGGTGGTCGTCTGGGAGACCGAGAACTGCGGGGCCGAGTACTATGAAGAGGATAGGCATAACCATAGGTGACCCGGCGGGGGTCGGGCCCGAACTCATAGTCAAAATATCAAGACACTTCAAGGAGGAGAACGCCTACCTGATCTACGGCGAGGAGAAGACCATAAAAGAGGCGGAGAGGGTCCTCGGTATCAGCATATCCGCAAGAACTGTAAACTCCGCCGATGAAGTAAGGGGTCCCGGCGTTTACATAGCGGACCTGAACATCTCAGACAGGGCAGTTCCCCAGCCCTCCCTCACCTCGGGCAAGGTGGCCGTAGCCTACCTGGCGAGATCCGTCGTGGACGCTGTTTACGGGAAGATAGACGGGATACTAACGATGCCCATCAGTAAGATCTGGGCGAGGAGGGCGGGCTTCTCCTACGAGGGCCAGACCGAGTACCTGGCCCAGGCGTCTTCGGTAAGGGAGTACGCCATGATGATGTGGTCCGAGAAGGTGAGCGTCCTCCTGCTTTCCACCCACGTACCCCTCAAGGAGGCCGTGAAGGGCATAACCAGAGATGCGGTGAGGTCCAAGCTAACCCTCCTCTTCCGTGAGTTCCCCAGACTGTTCGGGAAGATGCCCTCCGTGGGAGTTTTGGGCCTAAACCCCCACGCTGGAGAGTTCGGGGAGATAGGTAAGGAGGACATGGAAGAGATCCTTCCTGTCGTGGAGGAGTTCAAGAGGAAAGGTTACAGGGTGGAGGGGCCCCTCTCCCCAGACTCGGCCTTCCTAAAACTGAACTCCTACGACGTTTTCTTATGTATGTACCACGACCAGGGCCTGATCCCCTTCAAGCTGATAGCCTTCCGGGAGGGTGTGAACCTGACCCCTGGCCTTCCTTTCCCCAGGACCTCACCCGACCACGGAACAGCCTACGACATAGCCTGGAAGG
>WFOY01000182.1 GCA_015487835.1 Aquificaceae bacterium | reverse complement strand
TAAAAGGGAATGGGTAGTAAGGAGGAACTTCTCAAAAAACTGAGGTCAGAGGACAAGGAGGAGGTAAGGGAGGCCATCGAGTCCCTGGTCGATTTTCCCGAGGAGGATGTGGTGAGGTCGATAGTGGACGCGGTTGTGGAGAAGCGGAGCAAGGCTGTTCTCGAAGCTGCGAGGGCAACGCTCATGGCGATGAGGGGATGTGAGGAGGCCATATGCAGGGAGGTGATCAGGTTCTTCGACTACCCGGAGCCAAAACTCAGGCAGGCGGCCATAGACATCCTCTCCCACCACGGGAACGCCTGCCTTAAGATAGTGGAGGAGAAACTCCTGAGAAACCAAGACTACAACATGAGGAAGTTCGCCCTCGACATCCTGGCCAACATAGGGAGCGAAGAGGCCTTGGACCTAATCCTCACCGCGGTCAGCGACGAGAACCCCAACGTGAGCCTGACCGCCTTGGAGTACCTTAGGGGATTCTCTAGACACAGGGAGAAGGTTGTGAAGGCTATAAAGGATGTGATACCCTCAATAAAGGACATGTACGGTCTTACGACCCTCGCCTCCACGGTCATTTACGGGAACATAAAGGACGAGAGGCTGATAGACCCACTGAGGCAGAAGCTGAGGGATCTGAAGGACCCCCTGGAGAAGCACTGGGTCTACAAGATGCTTCTGTTTCTGGGTGACAGAAGTGCGGTCGGCGATGCCCTCGAGAACGCCAAGGTCGTAGGTCTTGAGGAGGACATAAGGAAGGACATGGAGATCTTCGGTATCGAGGAATAGACCATGCTCACAGACCTTTACTTTGACACCCTCAGGAAGCTGATCTACGAGAACACGGGTATAGTCTTTGATGACAGGAAGAAGTACTTCGTCGAGAACAGGGTCAAGGAGCACATGGAGGAACTTGGTATAAGTTCCCTTAAAGAATATATATACAGGCTGAAGGTTGATAAGAACGTCCTGAAGGAGTTTATCTCCAAGATAACCGTGAACGAGACCTACTTTTACAGGGAGTACTACCACCTCAAGGCCCTCTCCTACCTGGTTCAGAGGGAGAACTTCGGTTTTCCCGTCAAGGTGCTGAGCATTCCCTGCTCCACCGGGGAGGAGCCTTACAGCATAGCCATAGTCCTAAACGAGGTCCTGGAAAACCCCCTGAAGTTCGAGGTTGTAGGGGTGGATATAGACAGGAACGCCCTCAAAAAGGCCAAGGAGGGCGTTTACGGAAGAAGGAGCGTCTCCAAGCTACCGAGGGAGTACTTGGAGAGATACTTCGACAGGGTTGGGGAGGACCTCTGGAGGATAAGGGACGTTGTGAAGAGGAGGGTGAGGTTCTACGAGGGCAACATACTCGACAGGGTTTTCATGAAAGGGCTGGGGAGGTTCCACTACGTGTTCTGCAAGAACCTCCTCATATACTTCGACGACAGGGCCAGGGTCCAGGCGGTGAACAACCTCTACGATATCATGGTGGACGGCGGTTACCTATTTTTGGGGCACGCGGAGAGCGTGTCCAGGGCCTCCTCCCTGTTCGAACCCGTGAAGGTTCAGGACACAATAGTTTACAAGAAGGTAACGGAGGAAGAGGATGAGTGGTGACCGGAAGAGGGCCCTCGTGGTTGACGACTCATTAACGGTGAGGATATACCACTCGTCTCTCTTGAGGAACTTCGGTTACGAGGTTGACACTGCGGAGAACGGCCTTGAGGCCCTGGAGATGGCCATGAAGAGGAAGTACGACCTTATACTCTCGGACATAAACATGCCGGTCATGGACGGGTTTGAGTTCGTCCGTAAGCTGAGGAAGCTGGAAAATTATAAGTTCACCCCTGTCGTGTTCATAACCACCCTGAACTCCGAGGAGGACAAAAGGAAGGCCCTGATGGCCGGTGGGACCCTCTACATAGTTAAACCCATAAACCTGGAGGTGCTGGAGAGGATTTTAAAGTCCATATCCTAAGAGTTCTCCCTTATAAGCCTCTCAAACTCATCGGCAGGGACGGGAGGGGAGAAGTAGTAGCCCTGGGCGAAGTCGC
Organism: Aquificaceae bacterium; assembly: GCA_015487835.1. Lineage (GTDB taxonomy): Bacteria > Aquificota > Aquificia > Aquificales > Aquificaceae > Hydrogenivirga. Next base: position 2,423 of record WFOY01000182.1, on the reverse strand, counting down.
AGCCGAGATCCTTTAGTAGGTTCACCTGGGCCTCGGTCTCGGTTCCCTCGGCGACCGTTTTCAGCCCGAAGGTCCTGGCAAGCAGGATTATGGCCTTCACTATCTCCAGGTCGTCCCTGTCCTCGGGGAGGTCCTTTATGAACTCTCTGTCGATCTTGAGGGCGTAAACGGGCAGCTTCTTCAGGTAGAACAGGGAGGAGTATCCGGTCCCGAAGTCGTCTATGTAGGTCCTTATACCGCAGGAGGCCAAGGTGTTCAGGAACTCAACGGAGGCGTTAACGTCCTCCATTATGGCCGACTCGGTTATCTCCACCTCCAGGTTCTCGAAGTTGTCGCTACACCTCGATACGGTCGCCACGAAGCTGTCCGCAAAGGAGGGGGATCTGAGCTGTATCGGGGAAACGTTCACGGCAACGCTTATGTCGATCCCCTTCCTCTTCCAGTCGTTTATCTGCCTGCACACCTCACCAACCACCCACTCACCTACGCTGTGTATCAGCTCGCTCTCTTCGATCACGGGCAGGAACTTGGAGGGTGGGATTACCTCGCCGTCTCTGACCCACCTGATCAGGGCCTCGCACCCGACGATCCTCCCCGTCCTCAGATCCACCTTGGGCTGGTAGTAGAGGGTGAACTCACCCCTGTCGAAGGCCTTCCTGAGGTCGGTGCGGATCCTTATCTTCTCCTCGGTCACCCTCTCCACACCCTCCGAGAAGTAAACGGTCCTGTTACCTCCGAGGTGCTTGGACCTGCTTACAGAGGCCATGGCGTTGGCAAGTAGGACCTCAGGCAGGTCCGTGTCCTCGGGGAAGAAGGAGACACCCTGGGAGAAGGTAAGGTAAACGTCCCTCGAATCTACCCTGATAGGTTCGGAGAAGGCGGCCCCTATCCTCTCGATCAGCTTCCTTACGGCGGTCTTGGCGTCCTCGGATATGACCACAACCGCGAACTCATCCCCTCCTATGCGAGCTAAGAAGTCGGATCTCCTCACGATCCCTTTCAGCCTTGCCGCCACCTCTCTCAGTATCCTGTCGCCGGCCTCGTGCCCGAGGGCCTGGTTGAGGTCGTTGAAGTGGTCTATGTCGATCACGAGGAGGGCGACCTCCGCCTTCCTCGAACCGGCCTGATCAACTACCTCCTTGAGCTTCTGTATGAAGTGGGTTCTGTCGGGCAGGCCGGTGAGGTTGTCGTGGATCTCCATGTGCCTCATGAGTCTTTCGGAGAGGATCTTCCTGAGTCCGAAGGAAAGATCGTGGGCTATCTCCTTGATCAGCTGGACCTCCTCAACGGACATGGTCTCCTTTCCGTGCTTTGAGATCACCATAAAGTAGGACTCACCGTTCACGGGGTCCATAGCGATGCACACGGAGGTGTCCCTCTCGGAGAACTCCCCCTCCTCGGCGACTGGGTCCCCACTCTCCCTGTCGAAGACGCCCGCGTACTTGAAGTCGCCCTTCTCTTTTAGGATCTTAACCGCCTCCGAGAACATACGTTCCACACTGTCCACGGTTGTCACGAGCGTGTTTATGCCGCTAAGGGCCTCGTAGAGTTTGCCCAGCTTCCTGAGCTTCTCTTCACTTAGGACCTTCTCTCTTATATCTCTGATGACGAGAACTCCGAACTCCCTGCCTTCCGACCTGAAGGTCCCAAGGGATAGTTCCACCGGTATCCACTCACCCGAAGCCCTGTTCTCCACGTAGGCTGACCTATCGCCGAAAGTTCCGCCTTCGATCCTCCCGCTAAGATCCTCCCTGATCTCCTCGGGGAAGATGGATGAGATCCGCTTCCCCTCAAGGTCCCCATCCCCTATGAGCGCCTTCGCCTGGGCGTTTGCGTCCACTATAAGCTTGGTGTCCGTGTCGAAGACGAGGATACCGTCCGGCACAGCCTCTAAGGCAGTTCTGTACCTTACGTCACCGCTCTTTACGATCTTCGTGTAGTAGTAAGCGTCGAGGGTGAGGGTGACGTTTAGGATCACAGCCTTGAACAGGGCAACGAGGGTTCGGGGGACGTCCTCCTTTGGGACCTTCTCTTCGATCAGATCGGAGACCAGGTCAACCCACACGGCGAAGGCACCGGTGAACTGCTTTGGTTCCACGCCCGCCTCCTCGTGACGGAGGCCCACCTCGACCGACCTTCTCACGTAGTCCATGTTCAGCTTTCCCTCGATCAACTTGAGCAGGTAGCTGGTCTGCTCACGCTTGACCCTCTCGATCTGGTCTTCGTCGGTGAACTTCTCCCTGACCTCCTCGAAGCTGAGTATGTGGTCGTAGAACCTCTCCACCACCTTTCTTATCTCATCCTCGGACAGAGATCTACCCAGTTTTCTCAGGAGGTTGATGTCCTCCTCGGTCAGGTTCAGGAAGTCCAGCCGCCTCCTGACCTCATCCTCGTTAAGGCCGAGTACTCTTATTATCCTGTTT
>WFOY01000181.1 GCA_015487835.1 Aquificaceae bacterium | reverse complement strand
GTATGTAGCTCTCGTACTGGGTTATACCTATGCTCCTCTTGAGGGCTGAGACCACACCCACCGTAACGGTCCTCTCGAGTCCGTAAGGGTTCCCTATAGCTATGACTATCTGGCCCACCCTCACCTTGTCCGAGTCTCCGAGCTTGGCCACCCTCCTCTCTATGTCCTTCAGACCCTCCGCCTTCACCTCGAGGACCGCTATGTCCGTCTTTGGGTCCGTTCCCACTATCTTGGCCCTCCTCTCCGTGTGCCTGTCGAACCTCACAGTTATAACCTTCGCATCCTCAACAACGTGGTTGTTGGTGAGTATGTAAACCTTCCCCCTCTCGTACTTGACTATCACCCCCGATCCTAAGGACCTCCTCTCCTGCCTGAAGGGCTCGAAGGGTAGCCTGAAGGGGAGGTCGAAGTCCTCGAAGGGATTGAACTCTACCGTCTGGACCGCAAAGATCGTGACGACCGAAGGGGAGACCTTGTCAACCACCCTGGTGAGCTCCCTCTCGAAGGCCTCGAGGACACTCTCCTTGGAAGGTTCTACCTCAGGGTTCCTCGCGGGCGTAGTCTCCACCTTGCAGGCCAGGATCAGCAGCATAAACGTGGAGATCGCGAGGGTGAGGGCTCTCATTCCTAACCTCCCTTTCATAACCGCCTCGCATACAAGAATAACACACGGAAGCGAGGTTCTCCAACACCGACCAAAAGGTCCTCTATCTGGACCCTCGACATAACCTTCCTCCTCCTCGGGTTCAGGGAGGTTCCCGTGAAGTGGAAGAACCTAACCAGGTCCCACCCAGAGAAGGGGATCCTCACCTCCTCCACCCTCACCTCCTCCACCGAGGGGATGCGTTCCAGGACCTCTTCGACCTTCGGGAACGGGAAACCGAAACCCTCGAGGCTGCCCTCAACGGGCAGGGCTATGCCAGCACCCACCCGCGCCACCCTGAGTATCTCCCTCAAACTCTTCGAGAGGTCGGTCCAGTGGAGGGTGAAGTTCGAGAGGACCCAGTCGAAGCTGCTGTCCCTGAAGGGAAGGGACTCCACATCTCCGAGGACGGCCACACCGAACCTCTCCCTGTAAACGCATACCATACCCTCGGATATATCCACGCCGAGGACGCTTCCCCTCCCGTCCACGAAGGAGGAGACAAAGCCCGTCCCGCAACCAACGTCGAGTATCCTCCCCCAGGGCTTCACAAGGTCCACCAGCTTTTGGGCACACTCCCTCTGGGGAAGGGCCCACCTGTCGTAAGTCTTAGCGGACCTTGAAAACCTGAGAGACAAAGATCCTTTCATCGCTGATCGGCAGATGACCTCCCGGGAGAGTAATTAGTTTACATCTTCTCAGCAGGGATCTCAGCTTGAAGGCCTCCTTCACAGGAACCACCCTGTCGTAGGTTCCGTGGATCACGTAGGTCTCGACACCCACATGGGGAACAAGGGGTCTAAGGTCCAGGTCTATGTAGTCATCTATCATCCTGAGGGCGGTTTCCGTATCGACCCTGTCCTCAAAGGGACTGCCCAGAGCCAGCCTCCTGAAGGCCCCTATGCCCTCCCTCTTTATCATCAGCCTGAAGGCCCTTATGTTGGCCTCCCTCCAGGCACCCCTGAAGTAGGGTGTGGCACCTATGAGGAAGAGTCTCCTCACCTTGGAGGGGAAGAGGAGGGCCAGGATCAACGCCACGCTCCCCCCGAGGGACCAGCCCACAAGATCGTGTCTGGAGGGGAGGGACAGGGCCAGATCCTCGACCATAACCCTAAAGCCCCTGTAAGGATTTTTGTTCCCCCCGTGCCCGGGCAGGTTCACCTTTATACCCCTGAAACCCTTGAACACCTTCGATGAGAAGGACCAGCCGTGTATGAACACAGGATTTACGAGACCCACGATCCAATATAATAGCCTTGATGTTGATAGCCCGTAACATCAGAAAGTCCTTTAAGGGAAAGGAGGTCCTAAAAGGTATAGACCTTATGGTCAAGCGTGGTGAGGTGGTGGGTTTACTCGGCCCGAACGGTGCTGGCAAGACGACCCTCTTCAACTCGCTGATAGGCTTCGTCAAGGTCGATACGGGAACGGTTGAGCTGGACGGTGAGGACATAACCCACCTCCCCCCTCACCAGAGGGCGAGGAGAGGTATAGCCTTCCTCCCCCAGGAGCACACGCTCTTTGAGGATCTCACGGTGATCGAGAACCTCCTCCTGTTCCTGGAGTTCTTCACCTCCAGCAGGGAGGAGGCTGTGGCCAAGGCGGAGGCCCTTTTGGAGGACTTCGGTCTTCTGTCGCTCAAAGACCACAAGGCCTACACCCTCTCCGGAGGCCAGAAGAGGAGGCTCGAGATAGCGAGGAGCCTGATCACGAGACCCAAGTACCTCTTCCTGGACGAGCCCTTCGCAGGGTTAGACCCCATAATAGTGAGCGACATAAGGAGGATGGTTATCGGCCTCAAGGCCCAGAACATCGGGGTGCTCGTGACCGACCACAACGTAAGGGAGACCATAACCATGGTTGACAGGGTTTACATAATCTCTGAAGGGAGGATCCTCGCTGAGGGCGACCCGGTGAAGGTTGTAGAGCTGGAGGAGGTAAGGAGAACCTATCTCGGTGATGACTTCAAGCTGTGAAGCCAAGAGTTATCCCTCCCAGATGGTAACCCTGTCCGAACTTTATACCCATCCTCCTTATGGTCTCCAGGTCCCTCTCGTTCTCTATGTGTTCAGCCACCAGGTCTATTGAGAACCTGTCCGCCATTATCTTTATGCTCTGGAGTATGGCCCTGTTGTAAGGATCCCTGTGGACGTTCCTAACGAACATGCCGTCCACCTTTATCAGGTCTATGAACTTTATGAAGTGCCGCATGAGAGATATGGAGGAGAACCCCATCCCGAAATCGTCCATAACTATCCTGAAGCCCAGCTCCTTCAGGATCTCGAAGTAGTTAAGGGCCGACTCAAGGTTTAAAAAGCCCTCCCTCTCGGTTATCTCTATGAAGACCCTGGACCTCATGTGCTTGGGAAACCTGGAGAGCTCGCTCAGGATCGCTCCCCTCTCGAGGGTTCTCGGGGATATGTTTACGAAGAAGCTGTAGGTGTAGAGGTCCTCTCTCCTGAGGAACTCGGCCAGCCTCCTCACCGTGTGCATGTCTATCTCCTCTATCACGCTGGTGTCCTCGAGGTTGTCTATGAACCTTCCCAGCGGTAGGACCTCCCCGTTCTTCACAACCCTGAAGAGAAGCTCATACCCGTAAACCGTGTTCTCCTGGATGTTGTATATGGGCTGTAGGTGGTGATCCACAGAACCCCTGAATATGAGATCCGCAAGGTCCTTCTCCCTTTTGAACCTCTCCATGTAAAGGTCCCTGTCCCTTAAGGTGAGGAGCATGGAGGTCCTGTTCCTCCCTTCGCTCTTGGCCTTGTAGAGGCTTATGTCCGCAACGGCGAGCAGGTCCATGGGATCCCTCGTGTCCTCCGGGAAGTTGGCTATACCTATGCTCACCGTGATGTAAAGGTGCCTCTCCCTGCCTATGGGGAACCTCTCCCTCCTTATAGACTCCCTTATCCTCTCGGCAAGATCGAAGGATCCCTCCTTGTCGGTCTCAGGACAGAGGACAGCGAACTCCTCACCACCGTATCTGTAAAGGGTGTCCGTCTCCCTTATGTTCCTGGAGATCAGCCAGGCTATACGTCTCAGCACCTCGTCCCCAGCCGGATGACCGTAGGTGTCGTTAACGCCCTTGAAGTTGTCTATATCTATGAGGATCAGGCTCAGCTTCTTACCGTACCTCTTAGCCAGCTTACCGTACTTCCTAAGATCTATCTCCAGCATCCTCCTGTTTGGAATTCCCGTGAGCGGGTCAGTGGAGGCGAGGTGGCTGAGCCTTATGGTCCCTATGAGATGCTGGCAGATTATCTTTACGTAGCTTTCATCCTCCTTAGAGAGGTCCCCTCTGATCCTAAGAAGCACAGCCCCCCTGCTCTCCCTTCCCAGGTTGAAGAGTATGGTCCCTATGCACTCCCCACCCTTCAGGTCCTTTATGCATATCAGGTCCTCCGTGTCCGGGTTCAGGGCTTTTTCCTTCTCCTCGAAGACTTTAACGAGATCCCCTATGCCCTCCTCCGTGAGGTTCGGCGAGGGAATCAGGAAGCTGTACTTACCCACCTGGAGATCCTTTATTAGGAAAAGTGACCCTTTTGCTTCCAGCATCTCGTCCAGCCTTCCCAGGGTGAACTTCACGAAGGGGTATATCTCCTCAGGGGAGCTGACCGGGTTGAAGGCGGTGTCCAGGATCAGTTCCATCTTCTCTATCCTCTCCTCCATGTCTTGGGAGTACTTCCTCAGGATCCTCGCTATGGACCCGAACTCATCCTTTGAGCTTAACAGATCCGAGAACTCAACCTTAGAGTTCCCCTTCTCCAGCTCTCTGACCACCTCCCTCAGCCTCCTTATGGGGTAGTTTATAAGCTTGGACCAGAATATGTAGGAGACCGTAAGGAAGAGCAGGAAGCCGAGGTAGAGCCTCAGGTAAAGGACCACCCTCTCCTTGATAAGGGCCCTCATGAGGTTCGTGTAGGATATGACCACAAACATGTTCGCGTTGGAAAGGTCGCTCCCGTAAGTTACCTTTATGTCACCCTCCCTTACCTTAGGGTCCTCCCCGAAGTAAAACTCAGCCCCGTACTTGGCTATGGCCCCCACCTCCCTGGACAGGATCCTCTCGAAGCTGGACAGGTCGTGGCAGAAGGCGTAGGTCCTTCCCCTGTGCCTGACGACCGCAACGCCCCGCCAGGTGCCGGACTCAAGGTAGAGGAAGAAGTCCCTCCTACCAGCAGCCGACAGAGCTTTGTCTATAACACTCCGTTCCACCCTCCCTATCTTGAAGCCCTTGCCCCAGGCACAGGTCACAAACCTGCCCACGAAGGGCTTGACCACCCAGGGTCCCGACCTCCTGATCAGGTCCGCAAGGGCTGTGTCGGCCCTCCTTATAGCCTCTATCTCGTTCTCTATGGCGGTCGTCCTGAAGCTGGCCGCCCTGTTGGCGGCTTTAGTCAGGTCCGCCTTAAGCTCCCTCAGGGAGTAGAAGACGTCCACGCTGAAGGAGAGGACCATGGAGAGAAGTATCACAAGGGAAAATAGAGCCACTATCTTCGCCGAGTAGCTCCTTATCCTCAGTCTATTCTCGACGAAGCCGTTGATCTTGGAGAAGAAGGACATCCTCTAAAATGATACCAGATACCTACCCTCATCCCTCCAGCCCATGTAGTAGTACTCGGCCTTGGCCTTCCCGAGGACCCTCTCGGCGTACCTGAAACCGAAGTGTGGATCGAAGGGCATCATGTCAGAACCGAAGATCATGTCCACGCCCACGCTGTCTATCATCCTGATCGGGTTCGCCCTTTTTGCCCTCTCCTCTCCAAGGGCCTTAACGTAGGTCCCCATGAAGTAGGGATTGAAGTTCGGCTGCACGCACAGGAGCAGGTTGAGCCTCTTTGCCCTCTCCGCCTGGTCCTCGATTATAAGTTCGGCGTGCTCTATCCTGTGGTGCTTTAGCCTCGGTCCCACCTCCTCGAAGGCCCTCAGGCACTCCTCTATGGCCCCGTCCCCTATGGCGTGGAGGGATACCCTGAGACCCTGGCCCTCAAGTTCTTCCACTATGCGGGCTATCTCCTCCCAGTTCTTGAGGAGCACACCCCTCCACTCCCTCCTGTCCGCATATGGTTGCTTCAGGTAGGCGGTCCTCGCCCCGATCGACCCGTCCACGTAGACCTTCACCCAGCCGAGCTGGACCCTCTCCCCGCACCCGGACCGGTCCAGTAATCTCAGAACCTCCCTGTATCCTTCGTAGTAAGGCATTAGAACCACCCTGACGGGTAGCTCCTCCGCCATCTCAGCGTATATGCGTGCCACCTCAGGGTCCACGAAGTCGTGGACCTCCACTATACCTTTACCCCTTGCCTCCTCCAGGCCTCTTAGGATACACCTTCTCAACCTTTCCCCCTTGGGTTTCATTCTGTTCGCGGCCTCCCAAAGGGCCTCCTCGAAGAGGTGACCCTTTTCAGGATCGAAGTGCTCACCCTCTTCCAGACCGAGAAGATCCACAGCCTTAGAGTTCACAACGCCCACATGTCCGTCCACCCTTATGAGAAGCACAGGGTAGTCTATACCTTCTAAGTGATCCCTCTCGAGGAAAACCCCCAGCCTCTCCTCATCCCAGCCCCAGGCTACCAGGGACCCACCCTCGAAGCTCTTCAGGGATCTTAGTAGGTCCTCCAGACTGCTGAACCTGTCCAAGGGGACCTCCTTGAAGGCGAATATCTCTATGTG
>WFOY01000180.1 GCA_015487835.1 Aquificaceae bacterium | reverse complement strand
TAACCTAACCTCCGTAGATCTCCTTGAGTATCTCCTCCCCTCCCCTTCTGAGTAAGTCTTCAGCGAGCTTCTCCCCCACCTTCTCAGCTTCCTCAAGGCTTCCCTCCTCCTGCCCTTCAATAAATTTAGTCCCATCAACGTCCGATATAAATCCGCGTATCCTTAGCCTTCCGTTGACCACCTCCGCAAAGGCTCCTATGGGGACCTGACACCCTCCTGCGAGCCTTCTCAGGAAGGATCTCTCGCAGACGGCTCTTACGTAGCTCTCCTTGTGGTTCAGCGGTTCTACGAGTCTTCTTATCCTTTCGTCATCCTCCCTTATCTCTATGGCGAGGCTCCCCTGACCCACAGCTGGTATGAACTGGGTGAGCACCTCCGTTATCTCCCCCTCGTAGCCCATCCTCCTCACACCCGCGTAGGCGAGGACTATGGCATCGTAGAGACCTTCTCTGAGCTTCCTCATCCTTGTGTCCACGTTGCCCCTCAGGATCTCGAGCTTGAGATCGCGCCTCAGCCTCTTTATCTGGACCTGCCTCCTTAGGGAGGAGGTCCCCACCTTGGAACCAGGGGGAAGGTCCATGAGCTTCTTGCCACTTCTTGAGATCAGAACGTCGTAGGGTGTTTCCCTTTTGGTTATAGCACCAAGGGTAAGCCCCTCAGGTATGACCATGGGGACGTCCTTCAGGGAGTGGACCGCCAAGTCTATATCGCCCCTCAGGAGGGCCTGCTCTATCTCCTTCACGAAGAGGCCCTTACCGCCTATCTTGGCCAAGGGAGCGTCGAGTATCTTGTCACCCGTGGTTGTGATCTTGACGAGTTCTACCTCAACACCCCAATGTTTTTCCAAAAATTCTTTTACGTAGCCCGCCTGCCAGAGGGCGAGCTTGCTCTTCCTGGTCCCTATCCTGACTTTCATACGCTTGAATTATAATTTTAACTTTGGAGGAAGGGTGGCCGAGCGGTCGAAGGCGCGGCGCTGGAAACGCCGTGTACCCCTTCTGGGGTACCGAGGGTTCGAATCCCTCCCCTTCCGCCATAAACTGTAAATAAGGAGGGTTGAGCCATGGAGAAGAACATGGCCTCCTGGGACAGGATACTGAGGGTTATCCTCGGCGTTATATTCCTCGTGCTGGCGGTCCAGAACGGGGGAGCTTGGTGGATACTGGGCATACTCGGGATCATATTCATACTCACATCCGTTGTCGGTTTCTGCCCCGTTTACAAGATAGTGGGCCTGAAGACCCTGAGAGAGGCTTGAAGGTCCTTGGCATAGACTACGGGACCAAGTACATAGGCCTCGCGGTGGGAGACACTGAACTTAAAGTAGCGGCACCCAAAGGCAGACTCAAGAACGGGGAGGGTGTGTTCGAACGGATCGCGAACATAGTTAGGGAGAGCAAAGTCGGTCTTGTGGTCGTAGGCCTTCCCCTTACACCTTCTGGGAAGGAGGGGAAGAGGGCAAAGGAGGTGAGGGAGTTCGCCAGGAGGCTGAAGGACCACCTGGGTGGTGTGGAGATCGTTTTCTGGGACGAGAGGTACACGACCGAGGAGGCCATGAGGAGGATCTCGGACCTGCCCCCGAAGAGGAGGAAGGAACTCAAGGACGAGATCTCTGCCCTTGTTATACTTGAAGAGTACCTTAACTCGTTATGAAGAGGAAGGTCCTTCTTGTATCGGTCCCTATTATACTGGTTGTAACTTACCTGGTTTACATATTCCTGCCCGTCTACGTTGAGGAGGAGACCGTTGAGATCGCCTACGGGACACCTACCATAGAGATAGTCAACATCTTAAAGGAGGAGGGGATCCTAAGAAGCAGGGTCTCTTTCCTGATAATACACGCTGTGAAGAAGAGCAAGCTGGAGGCTGGGGAGTACGAGTTCGACGGCTACGTTACACCCTTCGAGGTGTACGAGAAGATATCCAAGGGGATCCACAAGATCCACAGGGTGGTTATAGCCGAGGGGAGCGATGTTTACGACATAGCGGAGATACTCCACACTAAAGGCATATGCAGAAAGGAGGACTTCTTAAAATACGCCCTCTCGGAGGAGGTAGCCAAGAGCTACGGTCTGAACACACCCACCATGGAGGGGTTCCTGTTTCCGGACACGTATTTCTTCTCCAAGAACACGCACCCTCTTAGGGTGATAGACACCATGTTCAGGAACTTCATGGAGAGGACGGAGGAACTAAGAGAAGAGGTAGAGAAGAGGGGTATGAGCTTGGAGAAGTGGGTCACCATAGCCTCGATGATAGAGAAGGAGACCTTCTGGGAGGACGAGAAGCCCCTGGTTGCGGCCGTTATATACAACAGGCTGAGGAAGAGGATGAAGCTCCAGATAGACCCCACGGTGATCTACGCCCTGAAGAGGAGGAACCTCTGGAAGGGGAGGCTTACCAAGGAGGATATGAAGATCGACGACCCCTACAACACCTACCTTTACTTTGGACTCCCGCCCACGCCCATATGCAACCCTGGTCTCGGTTCCCTGAGGGCGGCCCTTTACCCAGCCAAGGTGGACTACCTCTACTTCGTTATAGATCCGAAGAGGCGCAAACACCTCTTCAGCAGAACCTACTCGGAGCACCTTAAGAACGTGAACCGCCTGAGGAGATCCAGGTAAGGTGTTGTAAAATCTAAGGTGTGATAAAGATCTACGCCATATCGGGCAGAAAGGTAGAGGAGAAGGAGAGGGAAGAGTTCGACAAGATAAGCAAGACGGTGGTCGTGTGGATAGACGTCCTGGACCCCACAGAGAGCGAGATAGACTGGCTTAGGAAGAAGGTAGGTTTCGAGATGCCCTCGAAGGAGGTCATGGGGGATATAGAGATAAGCTCCAAATACATCGAGGAGGGGGACTCGATAAGCATAAACACCTCCTTCGTAGTCCACCAGAAGGAGGAGGTTCTGGTAGAACCCGTCTTCTTCTTCATAAAGGAGAGGTTCTTTGTGACCCTCCGTTACAGGGACATACCGGCGATCCTTATATTTTTGGGCAGGCTCAAAACCAACAGGGCCTACATACAGTTTGCGGAGTCCCTTTTCAGCGAGATCCTGAGCATAGAGGTGGACAGGGTGGGTGACAGGCTCGAGATCTTGGGACGCAGGATAAGGAACATATGGAAGCAGATATTCGTAGAGCAGTCCGAGGAGATGATAAAGGATATAGCCTACTACGACGAGCTGAACATAACCCTAAGAGAGTCCATAAACGAGAAGGTGAGGATCCTCTCCCACTTCGTCAAGAGCCCCCTCATAAACGCCCAGACCAAGAGGGAGCTGAAGATCCTGATGGACGACCTTTCGACCCTGCTCGACTACACAGCCTTTTACATGGAGAAGATAGACAGCATCCAGAACTCACTTCTTGGCCTCATAACCATAAGGCAGAACGAGGCGGTCAAGGTGTTCACCGTTATAGCGACCATATTCCTCCCGGCCACACTAATAGCGAGCATCTTCGGTATGAACTTCGAGTTCATGCCCGAGCTTCACTGGAAGTACGGTTATCCCTACTCCCTGATACTGATGGTGGCGGTTACCCTCTCCCTTCTTTTCTGGGTAAGGAGGAAGGGGTGGCTCTGAGAACGGGCATCAAGGTGGAGGACCTTGTGGTGGGCACCTTCGCCCTGATGGCCACCGTGTACCCCTTCATGATAGCCTTGATCATACACTTTCAGGAGAGATCCACCCTGCCGGAGGACCTGACCAGGTTAAGGGAAGTGTACTCGGTGATCCTGGGTCTTGTGAGCTGTGAGTACGCCGAGGAGGTGACCTCGTTCATAGACCCTTCTATCCTTGCCAGGTTGGGTGGTGAGGAGGGGATAGAGGATATGTGCAGGAGGAACAGGTCCCTGATAGGAGGCGGGTACAGGATAGTGGAGGCCTTCGAGGATAGGGGGAAGGACATGGTGGTCAGGGTAGAGGTAAAGCGCAAGGAGAAGGGGAAGGTGGAGACACCCATAGTTATAGAGCTCGTGTCCGAAGGCAGGGGCGATGATCTCAGGATAAAGGAGATAAGGTATGTTAAAGGGAGTTGATATAGGAGGGACCTACATAAAGGTCCTCTGGGAGGACGGTAGAAGGGAGAAGCACTACATAAAGGACCTGAAGGGGGACAGGGAGAGGTTGATATCCAAGATAGTCGAGGTGGTCACCGAGGGTGACCCGGACGGCGTAGGTGTGGCCGTCGCTGGCTTCACGTCCAGAGAGGGAACGGTCTTCAGGTCCCCGAACATACCCTCCATAGACGGTGTGGATTTCCCCCAACTCTTTGGAGACCTTGAGGTGGCCGTAGGAAACGATGTCACCCTGGGTGCGTTCGGGGAGTGGTTCTACGACCACAGGGACTCTGAGGTCCTGGTCCTTGTGGCCGTGGGGACAGGTCTCGGAGGAGGGCTCGTTATCAGGGGAGAACCCTACCTCGGTGTGAGCGGGTCGGCTATGGAGATAGGGCACCACGCGATCGTGGAAGGTGGTGAACTCTGCAACTGTGGCAGGAGGGGTTGCTGGGAGGCCTACTGCTCCTCCTACGGTCTCGAGAGGACATACAGGAACCTTGGCGGAGAGAACCTACCGGACATAGAGATAATCGAAAGGGCCAAGGGAGGGGAGGAGACAGCCCTGGAGGCGGTCGGCATCTTCAAGGACCACCTGATCCAGGGTCTTGTGAACCTGGTGCACATACTCAACCCAGACAGGCTCGTACTCGCGGGAGGACTTATAAAGGGTATGAAGACCCTCCTGGGGGATATAGAGGGGGACCTCAAAGCTAAGGTCGAGTCCCTTCCCGCCAGAGATCTGAAGGTGTTTTTCTCAAGATCGGACGAGTTCATGGGTGCGAGGGGGGCCTTAGCTTTCATACTCAGTCAAAAGACCGATATATGAGTTAGATGGAAGCAAGGAGAATAGAGGGCGTCTTCCTCGACGCCTCCATACTCAGGAACAGGGCCCAGGAAGCCTACAGGGTGTCGAGGACCATGGAGATAAGGGTCCTCTCAAGGGTCCCTGAGGCCTTCATGTCCTCCCTGGGCGATCCGGGATCGAGGTTCACCGCCCTAGTTAGGGAGGTAACGCCTGAGAGGGTGGTCCTCACCACGGACAACGGCTACGAGATCCACGCCGAGAACAGGCTCAGCCAACCTGTCAGGGAGGGAGAGAGACTGACGATCCTGGTTGAGTCAAAGAACCCCTTCGTCCTTAAGGTGGAGTCCAGCTCCATGTCCGTGGGCGTGCGGGATGTATGGAGATCACTGCTGCGGGAGGGTGTTTCCTTCATAAGGCTAATTCCCGACAGGATCAGGGAGTCCATCGAGAGATCGGGTCTCATCTACGAGCGTAGGGTTTGGGAGTTCTTGAGGGGCAACATCGGGAAAGGGGACTTCCAGAAGGACGCCAAGTTCCTCGTCCTGAGGAGACTCCAGGGAACGGACACATCAGATCTGGAGGAGATCTTAAGAACCCACAGGTTACCCCAAGACTTAAAGGAGAGGGTGGAGAACCTACTGCGTGTAGCCCAGTCGGGCGACAGGGTTAGCTTTCTGCTGGGCGTGAGATCCCTCTCCTCCGAAATAGCCTACAGGGTGTACGTCCTCGAGAGCGAGATAGGAAACCTGACCTCCGCAGTCGGTGAGAGGGTAACACCGCTGGTAGGCAAGATCCTGGAGGCCTTAAGGAGCATGGGCGTGAAGGCGGATCTCAACCAGAACACCCTGAGTTCCATAGCCCAGAACCCCAAGTCTCTGGACATAATCAGGAGCGTCCTAGAGAGCCTAAGGATCAACAGGTGGGGTGAGGCGGTTGAGAAGTTCAGGATACTGGGCATAGAGATAAGGACACCTGACGCCATACCTCTGGTCAGGGACGGACTGGTAAGACACATAACCCCTCTGGTTCAGGGGGCCGTCCAGGGACTCCTCGAGGATACAGGACAGGAAGACCTGAGGACCCTGATGGAATCCTTAAAGGAGAAACAGGAGGATCTGAGCTCACTGAAGTCCTTCAGAGATTTGGTTGAGGCGAACATACCGAGGGGTGTGAAGGAAAACCTCCACAGGCTGGATGTAATAGGTTACATCCAATCCTACCTCGTGGCCAAGGAGGGGAGGAAGTTCTTCGTACCCTTCAGGACTGAAGACGGAAAGGGAGTTCTCGTGTTCTCCATGGAGAACGCCTTCAGGATACTCGTCAAGATCGAGTACAAGGAGGGTTTCATAGGTGTGGTCATGGAGGCACCGAGGAGGAAGGACCCCACCTACATCAACCTCACCTTTGTGACGGACATAGAGGGCCTCGATTCGGAGATCGAGAGAAGACAGGAGGACCTTAAAGAGGACCTTAAGGAGGTCGGCTTGGAACTGAGGAGGTTCGAGGTTAAGGTCCTCGAGAGGGAAAAGTTCGAGGAGACTATGATGGAGGACCTCGGTGACGACGTTACCTTTACGATGAGGGTTTAGGTAATGGAGAGGAAGAAGGCGGTCGCACTCAGGTACGACCCGGAAAAGGACAGGGCTCCCGTGGTTGTAGCTAAGGGCAAGGGAGATCTGGCGGAGAGGATCGTAGAGATAGCCAAGAGGGAGGGCATACCCGTTGTTGAGGACAGGGAGCTCATAGAGGCCCTGATCAGGATAGAGGTTTTCGAGGAGATACCCTCCACCCTTTACGAGGCCGTGGCTAAGGTCCTCGTGTTTATAAGGAACGTCAGGTCCTCTCCACTTTAAGGATCAAACCTTTAACACCTACCACCTTTATCCTGTCCCCCTTCCTTATCCTTTGGTCGCTCTCCGCGTTCCATATCTCACCGTGAACAAGGACCTTTCCCCTTCCCTTCTTGAAGGTGGTTATAGCTTCGCCCTCCTCGCCCACCATGCCCTCCGCACCTGTGATCTTCTTCCTTCTCTGAGCCCTCAAACCGAACCGTCCCGCTATCAGGAAGAAGGCGGAGCTCGCAAGAGCAACGGTAACTATAACGGACTTAGGTATGTCCCCGTAGGGGGACTCAGGGTCTATAAGGAAGAGGGAACCAAGGGCTAAGGATATTACACCTCCCACCGTGAGGGCACCGAAAGTGGGCGTTATAAGCTCAAGAACGAACAGGAATATGCCGAGTATTATGAGCAGAAGCCCGAGCCAGTTCATGGATATCAGCGACAGCCCGTAGAGCCCCAAGATCAGGCTTATCGCACCGACCACACCCGGAACTATAGCACCAGGATTGTAGAGCTCGAAGAATATGCCGTAGAACCCTATCATGAGAAGCAGGTAGGCGACCGTCGGGTTGGTGAGTATCTTGAGGATCTGCTCCTTCAGGTTCTCCTCCACGTAGGTGACTGTGAGACCTTCAGTCTTTACGGTCCTCTCGGCCCCGAACTTCCTTATCTTCCTCCCGTCTATCTTCTTTAAAAGGTCGTTTATATCGGTGGCTATGAGGTCTATGACCCTACTCTCGAGGGCCTCCTCAGCCGAGAGGGCCAAGCTCTCCCTGACCATCCTCTCGACCACCTCCACGTTCCTTCCCTTCTCCTTGGCTATGCTCCTCACGAAGGCGAGCATGTCCTGGAGGACCTTCTCCTCCATCACGTCCCTACCCTTGTCCTTGTCCTCCTTCCTGTCACCCCTTCCGCCGGGGGTCAGCTGGACCGGGTGGGCGGCACCTATGTTGGTGCCGGGGGCCATGGCGGCTATGTCGGCGGCGACCGTTATGATCGCACCGGCCGAGGCGGCCCTACCTCCTGAGGGATAGACGAAAACGACCACGGGGAGGGGTGTCCTGTGGAACCTCTGCACTATCTTCCTCATGGAGTCCGCCAACCCTCCGGGTGTGTTCAGCTCCAGAACGAAGAGGGTCCCGCCCTCCCTCTCAGCCTTCGATATGACCCTGTCGATGAAGTCGGCGGTTATAGGTGTTATGGGCCCGTCCCACTTCGCTACGAAGACCTTGGAGAGGACAGGTGTGAACCAGAGGGTTAGGAGGGTAAGGAGAACCACCACCATCCTTTAAATATCTTAATGACTTTATAATCTTAAAGCAGATGGACCTCAAGTTCAGGGAGATGACCGTAGAGGACCTGGACGCGGTGTACAGGATAAACACCCAGTCCTTCACCACCGACGCCTGGAGCAGGAACGCCCTCGAGAGAGAGTTCAAGCTCCCCTACTCCCACAGGATCGTTGTGGAGGCGGAGGGTCAGGTTGTGGGCTACGCCTTCGTCTGGCTCATAAAGGAGGAGGCCTTCATAATGACCCTCGCTGTATCCCCCGAGTGGAGAAGGAAGGGCATAGGCAGGTGGCTCCTGAAGAGGATCGTAGAGACCTTCAAAGATAAAGCGGAGGTTATCTCCCTGGACGTCAGGAAGTCCAACATACCAGCCATAAGGCTCTACAGGTCCATGGGGTTCGAGGTAGTCAAGGAGAGGCCTAAGTTTTACTCGGACGGGGAGAACGCCCTTATGATGGAGCTAAGACTTGATAAAATGAAAACGGATGTGGAAGATAAGGGGAAAGAGCCTGAGCCTGCTGATAGACGAGGACAGTATAAGGAGGAGGGTGAGGGAACTCGCGAGGGATATAGAGAGGGACTTCGCTAAGGCTAAGGAAGAACCCATAGTTGTGGGTTTGCTAAAGGGGTCCTTCATATTCGTGGCAGACCTGATCAGGGAGATCAACATGCCCATCGAGGTCGATTTCCTCTGGGTGTCCAGCTACGGACAGTCTATGGAGAGTTCCGGGAACATAAGGATAGTTAAGGACCTGGACAGGGACATAGAGGGGAGGTGGGTGCTTCTGGTGGACGATATCTTGGACACGGGGCTTACGATCAGGGAGATATACAACTTCGTAAAGATGAAAGGCCCGGAGGTTTTGAAGACCTGCATCCTCTTAGAGAAGAAGGGGAGGAAGGTGGTCGATTTCAAACCTGACTACCTCGGTTTTGAGGTGCCGAACAAGTTCCTGGTAGGCTACGGTCTGGACTGGGGGGAGCTGGGAAGGAACCTCCGCGGTGTTTACGCCGTTGAGGACTGAAAGGCGATCACCCTGTTCTTGCCCCTGTCCTTGGCCATGTACATGGCGGAGTCCGCCTTGCTTATGATCCTGTCCACCGTGTCCTCATCGCTCAGCTGAGCCACTCCGAAGCTGGCGGTTATCCTGATACCCTTTATCTCCCTTCTGGATATCTCCCTCTTTAGCTTTTCGGCGACCCTCACACCCTCAGTGAGGTCGATCCCCGGCATAAGAATGAGGAACTCCTCCCCACCCCACCTGCCAACAACGTCGGACTTCCTTAAGTTCTCCTTCAGTATGTTAGCGACCGCCACCAGCAGCTCATCGCCCACGCAGTGGCCGAAGGTGTCGTTGACCGCCTTGAAGTTGTCCACGTCCAGCATGATAACGGAAAGGGGTGTGCCATACCTTCTCGCCTTGTAAACCTCCGACTCAAGGACCTGGATCATCTTCCTCCTGTTGTAAAGGCCTGTGAGGCCATCCGTGGTGGCGAGGGTCTCGAGCTCCCTGTTCGCCTCCTTAAGCTCCCTCGTGATCGAGTTAACCAGAGACACGAGTGCTCTGAACCTCACGGTTTCTCTGTCCGAGGACCTCTCTATGCTCGCGTCGGCCACCTTCTTCGTGCGATCGTTTTCTGAGAGTGTGATCAGGGTTATCGTGTAGTTGAAGAAGGATTTGGTCCCTCTGTCCGTGAAGAACTCACCGTAGGTCAGGAAGCCGACCGTCGGAGCCACACTCTGTAGGTATTTGGTCTCAACCTCCACCTCCTTACCCATTAGGTACTTTCTCGCAGCACAGGTATAAACGAATATTCCCTCTACAGGCACCCCCCTTATAACTTTTAGGGCAGTCCCAGCACCGTCGAGCATCTCCCCCGTGTCCCATATGCTGAACCTCACCCTTTCACCCTCGTTTATGTCCCCCTCGTAAACCATGGCCCCGTCGTCGTCTATACCGAGGCAGGCCCTGGCCACCAGCTTACCGTCCCTCTCAAAGACCAGGGGGAACTCTATAGCTATGTGTGGGAGCAGGGTCTCAGCGTCCTTGCCGAGGTACTCCTTGTATATCTCAACGGCAGGCCTGCCCTCTATCTCGTATATCCTGTTGCCCTCGGCCTTTGTGATGGTCATCTCCTTGCCTATGGGGATCCAGGCAAGGTTGTAGAGGGTGTTTATATGGATCCTGTCTGTATATATACAGGCACAGACACCCCCGGTTTTTGAGAGGAAGTCCTGGGTGAACGTGTACGTGCCCGTGAAGGTGAACATGTCCCCCGCGAGGCCGCCGGCGACAGGAACCTCAGGAGACACCTCGTGGAGACCTCTCAGTATCCTGTCCCCGTTGGATCCCAGTCCGTCTGCGAAGGCTATCATGACCTTCTGGTCCCTGCCTTTTAGGCCCTCGGCCAGCTGCCTTCCCAGCTTCAGTGAGTCCTTCTCATCCGAAAAGGAGACCCTTACCCTCGACCTTTCAAAGACCGCCACGGATATAACCGTAGAGTGGTCAACTATGCCCCCGTTGAAGACCTCACCCCCCGTGGTCGTCCCTATGACGGGGGCTGTTGGGAAGCAGGCTTTGAGCTCCTTCTGGACCCTCCTTATGTGAAGATCGTCGTTGAGTCCGGTGAAGACCTGGACAAGGATACGGTCGGAGTCCTCTATACCCTTTCTGTCTATGAGCTTTTTAAGATCCCCTTCCCTCCTGTACAATAGGTTGTAAACCTTCATTCGGATAATTTAATCCGAAGGAGGCGAAAATGAAAGCTCTCGTTCTGGAAAATTACGGCGATGTAAGCAGCCTACGTTACAGGGAAGACTTCCCCGACCCGGAACCCAGAGAGGGAGAGGTGAGGGTAAGGGTAAAGGCTGTAGCTTTAAACCACCTCGACATATGGGTGAGGACAGGGTCCCTTCCCGTGAAGCCGGATCTCCCCCACATACTCGGTTCGGACGTAAGCGGTGTTGTGGATAAGGTTGGTCCAGGGGTAAAGAGCTTCAGAGAAGGTGACGAGGTTGTTATCGCTCCTGGACTCTCCTGCGGTATCTGTGAGATGTGCCAGGCAGGAAAGGACAACCTATGCAGATACTACGACATACTGGGTCTGAGATCAAAAGGCGGGTACGCCGAGTTCGTGGTAGTCCCCGAGAGGAACCTGATAAGAAAGCCCGAGAACCTCTCCTTCGAGGAGGCCGCGAGCTACCCCCTGACGTCCCTCACCGTATGGAACGCCCTCGTGGACAAGGGCAGGATAAGGCCGGGAGACAGGGTCCTTATATGGGGAGGGTCCTCAGGGGTTGGCGTTATGGCTATCCAGATAGCCAAGTTATTTGGATCTTTCGTTATAGCCACAGCCGGGAGCGAGGAAAAGCTAAAAAAATGTGAGGAACTCGGTGCGGACGTTGTTATAAACCACTACGAGGAGGACGTGGTAAGGAAGGTTAGAGACCTCTTCAGGGAAGGTGTTGACGTGGTTATGGACCACGTCGGTTCCGCCACCTTCTGGAAGAGTGTGGAGTGCCTCAGGAGGGGAGGAAGACTCGTCTTCTTCGGGACTACCACGGGAAGCAAAGCGGAGATAGACATAAGGTATATCTTCGTCAGGGAGATAACCCTCCACGGCGTCTATATGGGCGAGAGACACAACCTCTTCAGGATAACGAAACTCTTCAGAGAGGGGAAGCTAAAACCTGTGGTGGACAGGGTCTTCGATCTGAGAGACGGTCCCGAAGCCCACAGA
Organism: Aquificaceae bacterium; assembly: GCA_015487835.1. Lineage (GTDB taxonomy): Bacteria > Aquificota > Aquificia > Aquificales > Aquificaceae > Hydrogenivirga. The sequence goes on along the minus strand of WFOY01000180.1, from coordinate 1,411 downwards.
TATCTGGAAGCTTCAAAACACTTCGGGAAGGTTGTTCTTAGGGTGTAGATCGTTGAGCTGGGGTAAAGCTACCCTTTCTTTGACAGAAATTTTAAAAAGGAGGTAGATGGATGAAGGTCCAGTATTTCCCCGATACGGACACACTTTATATAGAGCTTGTCGAGGCCCCGAGCGTGGAGTCTGAGGAGATTACGGAAGGTGTTGTGCTGGACTACGACAGCCAGGGAAGGATCATAGGAATAGAGATAGAGAACTTTACGGAGAGGTTCAAAGACAAACCCGCTGAGATACCTTTAAGACTTAACTTCCCTACGAGCTGAGCTTTTCAAGGGCTGCCTCAAGTGCTCTTAGGGCTATCGAAACCCTGTTCTCCATCTTCTCCCTTTCCTTCTCCTCCCCAAAGAAGGAGAGGATCTCCTCAGGATCGGGAGGTTTTCCTTTCTCCTTTACGAGGCTGCACATGTAATCGGTCACCGCAAGGAGCTTTTTGCATCTCTTGGTCGCACTGAATCTGCAGTCGGTTATCCTGTCTCCTTCCTTTTTCAAGAAGACAGTTACCCTGTGGCACCCCTCCGTGCACGTTCCGGATGTGCCTTCGGACTCACCCTCCACAAAATTCTTCAACCCTGACCTGATGTAATCCGCCACCTTCATAGGGATAGATTATACCAGTTCGGTGGGAGTAATTATTCTTATGCCTTCAATTTCTCTAACGTCATCTTAATGTCAGGAACTCAACAGAAGAGTAAATCAAAAAAGCCCCCCGGAGGGGGTGGGGGTGGGTTTAGGTTATTTATAGAGCTGTCCAGTCAGTATTATTACCACTACCACCGCAGCCTTGTCCATTTAAATCATCCTGATTTACGTTAGGAGTCACTGTTGTGGCTTGCAAACCTGTAAGCCCTGGCCAGTTTTCATTTATGCATCTGTATATTGCTGTATTATCGGAGTCTTTTGCGTATGCAGTATTACCTCCTTGATGACGTGTATATCCAATATAGCTCTGACAGGTATTATCTGTATCAGCACGTAGATACACACTAGCACTTATACCTATGCCAACTGCTCTATTTTCTGCGGGCAGAGGACCAGTTCCGTCTGGATCCCTCTGACCGGCTACCATAGCTCCCGTAGCGTTGGCTGTTGCAGCAGGCATGGGTCCTTGAAGTTCCGTTCCTGTCCCACATATGCCTGTCGGGTTTGTCAAATTTCCTGTTGTGGAGGCACCATACATGAAAAAGTCCGTGAAGAGTGCCTCTTCTGCAGTAGCAAGGTTCCTAAGATCTGACTCGGCAGCACCGTTAAAAGCTCGCATCCTATACTTTGCAAACTGCGGTATGGCTATGGCTGCGAGGATGGCTATGATGGCGATGACTACAAGCAGCTCGATGAGGGTGAAACCTTTTTCACG
>WFOY01000179.1 GCA_015487835.1 Aquificaceae bacterium | reverse complement strand
ATCCTAGGGTGATAGAGATAAGGCTGAAGGCTATGGAGGACAGGATCACGAGTATGGTCCCGTCGTACCAGAACTTCATGGGGTATATCCTGAGGAGGGTGTCGGTGGGCTGGAACCTCCAGGAGTAAGGATCGAAGAGGTAGTTGTGGAACATCTCGAAGGCGAGGTCGTAGTTGATCACCGAGAAGATGAGGACGGCCGCCATTAGGATCAGTGTGATCAGGGATCCGAATATGAGCACCTTCCCAATCGTTGCCAAGCTTCTCGTAAATAGGAGGGACCCTAGGAAGAGGGGCACCGATAGGTATATAATCGGAAAAACTACGCTGAGGAGGTCCTTGACGTCCTCCATGTGCTTTATCTCCCTTGGGTTGAAAGCCCTTCTCCCGTCGGGCAGTTTGGCCTTCCTGAACTCGGCCATGCCCTCATCGGAGAGGACAGCCCTAAGACCTAACTTGGCCAAATACTTCCTGTACTCCCTGTCCATACCGTAGGGGTCCTCGGGGAAGTCGGGTTTGGAGTACTCCCAGTCTATGAACCACTCGGAGAAGGCCGCTCTGAGAGGCACACCCACGAAGACCACGGGACTCAGGATTAGGGCCAGGATCACCGCCAGCTTTTTATGATCAGGGCACGCCTTTCCACGCATTCCACGAACCCCTCCAGGTCCTCCCTCCTGATGAAGTATACCCTACCACCTATGGGGTCCCCCCTCTCCTTCAGGGGTGTTATCCTGACGTAGCCGATCTGAGGGGAGGCTACGTAGCCAGTTACGTAGTCGGGGTCGTCGCTCCAGCAGATCTCAGCCAGGGCACCGCAGTAAGCGTTCTTGGTCGCTATGGCGAGAGCGTCCAAGGTCCTCTCCGTGTAGCCGGCCCTTACGATCTCCTCCCTGACCCTGTCCCTGTCCTCCCAGTCAACCCTAACGGTCCTCACGCCCCTGTACATGTCCGGCTCCAGCCTCTCTCCACTCTCTACGTCCATAACAACCGCACCCCTCATGACGCCTCCCGACGGTGAGGGCCCCTTAGAGAGGAGGTCTATGGCCTTCAGTCCTATCTCCCTCGGTATCCCGGATCTTACCAAAAGGTCAAGGGCGAGATCTCTCGCCTCCTTGACGCTCTTCAGCGTTTTAGAGGTCACGGGGAGGGAGGTCTCCAGCCTATCAACAGAGACCAGCCTCTCCACTGTCAGGACTATGTTGTCGAACCTCCTCGGACGCTTTAGGAGCTCAAGCACAGTGTCCTGCAATTTTCCCTCGGTTACTATCCTCTCGGCCCCGGACACGTGCCTGCCTTCGAGGGAAGCCCTCATCCTCACGCTCAGGAGAGGCATCTCCTTACGTTCTCCTCCGTAACAGGCTTTATGATCCCGCGTTCCGTTATTATGGCTGTAACGTTCTCGGCGGGCGTGACGTCGAAGGCCAGGTGGTACGCGGGTGTCTTCCTGGGTGCGATCGGGATTCCTGAACACAGCTTCAGTTCCTCAGGGTCCCTTTCCTCTATAGGGATCTCGTCCCCCGATCTTATGCTCAGATCGAAGGTGGAGGAGGGAGCAGCGACGTAGAAGGGGACACCGTGGACCTTGGCGAGAACCGAAAGGGTGTAAGTTCCTATCTTGTTCGCCACATCCCCCCTCGCCGTGATCCTGTCAGCCCCGACCACTATCAGGTCTACCTTACCCTCTCTCATGAGGAACCCTGCCGTTGAGTCCGTTATGAGTGTGTGGGGTATACCCTCCTTCAGGAGTTCCCAGCTGGTCAGCCTCGCCCCCTGGAGGTAGGGTCTCGTTTCGTCCACCCAGACGTGGACCCTCTTCCCTGATCTGTGAGCACTCCTGATTACTCCAAGGGCCGTTCCCCATCCCGCCGTCGCGAGGGCACCCGTGTTGCAGTGGGTGAGTACGTTGGCCTCCTCAGGGACCAGGGTGTTCCCAAAGTCTCCGATCCTCAGGTTGGCCCGGTAATCCTCCTCCTCTATGGACCTCGCCTCCTCCTCAAGGTCTCTGCCCTCCTTAAGGGCCCTCTCCATTCTGCTAAGCGCGTAAAACAGGTTGTAGGCAGTAGGTCTGGTTTTCTCCAGAGTTCTCCTGACCTCCTCCGGGTCACCTCCTGACCTGATCCCCAAAAGGTAGCCGTAGGCCGCCACACAGCCTATGGCCGGCGCTCCTCTGACGGCCATGCTCTTTATGGCTTCTGCCACCTGTATGTGGTTTCTTAGTTCGATCCAGATCTCCTCCTCGGGCAGTTTCCTCTGGTCCAGGAGGAGAAGGTGATCTCCCTTCCAGTAAAAGGCCCTTACCTCCATGTCAGGCTCCGTACTTGGTGAGTCTCAAGGCGTTGGCAAGGAGAAGGTTCATTATCTTCTTCCCCGGCACTATTCCGATCTCTCCCTTCAGGCACTCCCTCTCGGTGAACCTGTTTGAGGTCCCCCCGAGGACGTAGGGTGAGTGGATCAACAGAGGGACCGGGTGCCAGGAGTGGGATCTAAGGACCGAAGGTGTGGAGTGGTCACCCGTTATGGCGAGGACGTCCGGGTTGAGTTCAAGGATGTCTGGGAGAACCGCATCGAACTCTTCTATCATTCTGACCTTGCCCTCCCAGTTCCCGTCCTCACCGTAAGAGTCCGTCTTCTTTATGTGTAGGAAGAAGAAGTCGTACTGGTCCCAAACCTTTCTGAGCACCTTTATCTGGTCCCGGATCGTTCCGCCTTCAAAGTTCACCACCTCCATACCCACCAAGCTCGCGAGGCCCCTGTACATGGGATATACAGCTATGCAGCAGGGTCTTAGGCCGAACCTTTCGGAAAAGGGTTTTATCTTCGGTTTCTGGGAGAATCCTCTTAGGAGTATGTAGTTTGCCCTCGGTTCGTCCCTTATTATCTCGGAAACCCTCTCGATGAAGGCCTTTGCTACCCTAGCCACCTTTTCTGCCTGGGGTGTCTCCGGGATGGGGTCGAGGGGATCCACACCTACACGCTGGGGATCTGTGTCCGTGACCCTGTCGCTCCCCTCGGGCAGGGGCTCTGGGAACCTGAAGAGGATAGCTACCCTGTGGTCCATACCTGGTGCAACCGTTATCTTAACTCCTTCTATATCCTCTACCGCCTCGGTGATCCTGCGGGTTATCCTCCTGTTCTCCTCTGTGGGTATCCTGCCCGCCCTCCTGTCAACGACAACCGGCCTTCCGTCCCTGTACTCCACGGTCGCGTAGTTTCCTCTTACAGCCACGTCCGTTTCTCTAACCTCAAGTCCGAGACCGAGGGCCTCCAGGATGCCTCTTCCTATCTGGTGGGTAACGGGATCGTAGCCGAAGAGTGCCAAGTGTCCCGGACCGCTACCCGGGGTTATGCCGAGGTCGACCGGCACGTGGAGGCCGGTGGCGGACCTCTTTGCGAGTCTGTCAAGATTTGGTGTCCTCGCGATCTCGAGCTCCGTTCTCCCGTCCTTTACTGGGAGTCCTCCGAGGCCGTCGAGAACAACGAGGAGTAT
>WFOY01000178.1 GCA_015487835.1 Aquificaceae bacterium | reverse complement strand
GTGTTGAACTTCATGACCTCAGGTCTCCCGAACTCGTCCCTCCTTTCGGAGGAGAGGTGGAACTCGGCAACAACCTTGGCTACCCTCCTCATATCCTCCTCCGTAGTCTTCTCCAGCCTGCTTGAGAGGAGGCTATCTTCGGGAATTCTTCTCATCTTCACGGCCCACTCAACCACGTTGGAGTCGTTTTCGACTACCCACTTCCCCTTTACCTCGCTTATGGGAACAACGCCGAGATAAACCCAGGGGCAGAGTCTCCTGTTTAGGATCACCTCCCTCTCGCAGTTCTCCCTCCTCTTCTCGAGGGTGGAGTAGTCTAAAAAGCCAAAGTTTACGGGCTTTTTGATCTTGTAGACAACCTCCTCTAAGACTATCACCCAGGAGGTGTGGGTCTGGAGAAGCTTTCCCCCGAGGTCCCTGCAGAGTTCCTCTACCATGCTCCATACTATTATGGCAGGTGGCTTGAGAAGTTGCGAAGCCTATAATATATCTCTTAGGAGGTTTAGAGTATTGGAGAAGAAGCGTGTCCAGGATGTCGCCAAGGAGCTGGGCGTAAAGCCGAAGGAGATCATAGACTTTCTAAAGGAGTGGTCCTCTGAGAAGAAGAAGTGGTCCAACTTCAGCGTCCTCGAGGACGACCAGATCGACATGATCTACGACGCCTTCGGTAGACCCGTCCAGGAGGAGGCACCCCAGGACCAGGCCCAGACTGTTGAGGAAGGAACCAAGGCCCAGGAGGTCGAAGAAGAGGAGGAGATAAAGGTAGAGGAGAAACCCATCGAGGAGGTAATAGCGGAGGTACTTGGCAAGGACGTAAAGGAGAAGCCAAAGGAGAGGGAGGAGAGGAAGCCCAAGGTTGAGAAGAAACCCAAGAAGAGGGGGGTAAGGGAGTTTAAAAAACCCACGGTCGCAGAACAGAAACCAAAAGGGCAGCCAGTGGAGGAGAAGGCTGAGAAGAAGGAGGAGAAAACCGAGCCTGTGAAGGAGAAGGTCTCCAAAGAGGAGGAGCAGATACTCAAAAAACTCCAGCAGCAGATAGAGAGGGAGAAGAAGAAGGAGGAGAAAAGGCAACAGCAGAAGAAGAAAGAGGAGGAGATAAAGATAATCCAGATACCCGAGGTCATAACGGTAAGGGATCTCTCTGACCTTCTGGGAGTCCCCGCCAACAAGGTGATAGCCGAGCTCATGAAGAGGGGCATCCTGGCCACCATAAACCAGAACGTACCTCCAGAGGTTGCGGTGGAAATCGCCGAGACCTTCGGTTTCCTTGCGGAGGTCAAGGAGGAGAAGGAGGAGGAACCCCTGATCGAGGAGGTAGAGGACAGACCAGAAGATCTGAAGCCGAGGCCTCCCGTGGTGGTCGTCATGGGACACGTTGATCACGGAAAGACCACCCTCCTCGACACCATAAGGAAGACCAACGTGGCCGAGAGGGAGAAGGGGGGCATAACCCAGCACATAGGAGCCTCCGTCGTCGAGGTGAACGGGAGGAGGATAACCTTCCTGGACACCCCAGGCCACGAGGCCTTCACATCCCTGAGAGCCAGGGGAGCCCAGATAACGGACATAGCTGTCCTCGTCGTCGCAGCCGACGACGGTGTCATGCCCCAGACGGTAGAGGCGATAAACCACGCTAAGGCCTTCAACGTCCCCATAATAGTGGCGGTGAACAAGATAGACAAACCCGAGGCTGACCCTATGAAGGTGAGGAGGGAGCTCTCCGATCACGGGCTCATACCCGAGGAGTGGGGAGGCGACACCATATTCGTGGACGTCTCCGCCAAGACGGGGCAGAACGTGGACCAGCTCCTCGAGATGATCCTGCTCCTTGCGGACATACTCGACCTGAAGGCCAATCCAAAGAAGAGGGCCAAGGGCGTGATCATAGAGACGAAGCTCGACAGGAAGAGAGGCCCAGTAGCCACCGTGATAGTCCAGGAGGGGACCCTAAAGGTTGGGGACGTCTTCGTAGCGGGAACAACCTACGGAAGGGTGAGGGCCATGTTCGACGACAAGGGAAGACCAGTCAGGGAGGCTGGACCCTCCACACCCGTTGAGGTCCTCGGCTTTGAGGATCTTCCAGAGGCTGGCAACACGCTGGTTGTGGTGGACAGCGAGAGGAAGGCCCGTGAGGTGGCGGAGAAGATAAGGATGAAGAAGGAGAAGGAGGAGAAGACAGCCCAGAGCATAAAGCTCGAGGACATATACAAGAAGATAGAGGCGGGGGAGACCAAGGAGCTCAAACTTATCGTGAAGGCGGACACCATGGGGTCCTTAGAGGCCCTAAAGAAATCCCTCGAGGAACTCTCAACGGAGGAGGTGGCCGTTAGGGTCATACACGGGGCGGTTGGGGGCATAACCGAGAACGACGTCATGCTCGCAAAGGCCTCGGACGCCATAATCATAGGCTTCAACACAAGGCCAGACCCCAAGGCCAGGGATCTGATCGATAAGGAGAAGGTGGACGTGAGGACTTACGGGATCATCTATCAGGTCATAGACGACGTCAAGAAGGCTCTCCAGGGTCTCCTCGAACCTGTCGAGAGGGAGGAGGTCCTCGGTTCCGCCGAGGTCAGGGCCACCTTCAAGATAAAGAAGGTGGGAACGGTCGCAGGATGCTACGTCTTAGAAGGCAAGATCGTGAGGGGTGCCAAGGCGAGGCTGATAAGGGAAGGGGTTGTCGTTTACGAAGGCGAGATAGAGTCTCTCAAAAGGTTCAAGGAGGACGTCCAGGAGGTCACGAGAGGGTACGAGTGCGGTATAAAGCTCAAGGACTTCAACGATGTTAAGGTGGGGGACGTAATAGAATGCTACGAGATAAGGTTAGATCAGCCAACGTTATAAGTCTGAGTGAGATATACGAGACCATACAGGGTGAGGGCCTCCTCGTGGGCACGCCCTCCCTCTTCATAAGGGTTCAGGGCTGTAACCTGAGATGTCCCTGGTGTGACCAGCCCGAGGCCCTCGAGTTCAGGAAGGACTCGGAGGTCACCCTGGAGGGTGTCCTCGAGAGGGCGAGGGTGTCTCCCTTCAGGCACGCCGTGATCACAGGGGGGGAGCCCTTCACCGAACCAAACTTAGACAGGCTTGTAAAGGGCTTGCTGAGGGAAGGCTTCTCCGTCCAGATAGAGACGAACGGGACCCTCTGGAACGAGAACCTGGAGGACGTGGCGGACAGGATCCACATAACCTGCTCGCCCAAGGGAGTTGCGGACTTCTTCGTCCACCCGAAGATACTCAAATACGCCAAGGAGATCAAGTTCGTTGTGGACGACGGCTTCTCGGAGGAGGTTGTTTTGAAGGAGGAGTTCAGAGACTTCCTGATCAAGGGTCTTGTGGTTCTCCAGCCCGAGAGCAACAGGGAGGAGATGATCCAGAGGTCCCTCTCCATCCAGAGGTCTTTGAGTATCAAAGGCTTTACCGTCAGGGTCATACCCCAGGTCCACAAGTTCCTCGGCATCCCCTAATTATTTATGACCTTTATAGTTGCAATAAGAAATCGTTATACTATAATTAATTTGGTATGATTGACATTTCAAAGCTCAAAACCTTTGTCACAGTAGCAGATCTTGGCAGCTTCTCGAAGGCTTCCGAGATACTCTACATAACCCAGCCCGCCGTAACCCAGCAGATAAAGGCCCTCGAAAAGACCATAGGTGCAAAGCTCTTCCAGAGGCAGGGAGGGAAGATGTGCCTCACGGAGGAGGGGAAGAGGATCTACGAGATAGCCAAGATACTCCTCGGAAGCTACGAAGGTTTGATGGAGGAGATAGCCAAGATAAAGAAGGACCTCAAAGACACTCTGTTCTTGGGCGTAAGCGCCACCCTGAGCGAGTACATAGTCCCCTCCCTTATAGCGGAGTTTCACAGGGAGTTCCCGAGCGCTACCGTAAAGATATTCACAGGTAACTCCCACGATGTGGAGGAGGGGCTGCTATCGAGGGTCCTCAACCTGGGCATAATAGAGAGAGAACCCTCCTCCAAGTTCGTTTCCGTCCCCTGGCTCGAGGACGAGATAATCTTCTTCACTTACCCTGACAACCCTTTGGCCAGGCAGGGGGAGGTGGACCCTGAGGATCTGTACAGCGTGGACCTGGTCATGAGGGAGATGAACTCAGGAACCAGGAAGATAGTCAGGGAGGCTCTGGAGAGGCTCGGTATAGTCTTCGAGAGGCTAAACATAAAGATAGAGGCCAACAACAGCAGGACCATAATAAACATAGTAAAGAGCGGTTACGGGTGCTCCTTCCTCTCGAAGGGACTGATCCTTAAGGAGGTCGAGGCGGGGAACCTCGTCCCCGTTAAGATAAAAGGGTTCAACGTGAAGAGGAGGTTCAACATAATATACCCAAAGAACACCAACGTAACCTTCCTGGCCAGCAACTTCGTCAAGTTCATACTGTCCAAGACCCAGGAGATAGTCCCGGAAAGGGTATGAGGGCCGTCATCTTCGACGTGGACGGGGTGATAGTCGATGTCAGGGAGAGCTACCACCTTGCCATAAAGAGAACCGCAGAGACCTTCCTGGGTAGGGAGGTCCCCCTGGATCTTATCCGGAGGATAAAGTTCTCCAAGGCTATAAACAACGACTGGGACGTCACCTATAAGGTGATAAGGACCCTCGGCGGTGAGGCGGACTACGACCTCCTCGTGGAGAGGTTCACCGAGATATACAACAAGCTCAAGTTTAAGGAGGTCCAGATCCTTTCAAAGGATCTTTTCTTGGACCTGAGGTCCGCCGGGATACCCTTGGGCATAGTGACCGGCAGGCCCAAGGAGGACCTCCGTTTTGTCCTGGAGCGATTCGGCCTTGAGGATCTCTTCGACGTGACCGTGGACGAGGACGACGTGGTGGACAAGAACCTGAGGAAGCCCCATCCCTTCCCCCTACACCTTTGCATAGAGATCCTGGGTGTGGACTCGGCCATCTACGTAGGTGACAACAGTGCGGACCTCGATATGGTAAGAACTTACAGGAAGATCTACGGAAAACCCGTTAAGTTCGTCCACTTCAAGAGAGTGGTAGATCTGGACCTTCCCGCCGACTTCTCCACAGACAGCGAGGAGGAACTCAGGACCTATCTTCTTCAAGAGGCTTCGAGGAGTCGGGAAGGAGAACGGGTATACCCTCCCTGATCTCGTAATAGACCTTACATTGATTGCAGACCAGGATCTCCCTGTCCTCCCTGTACTCTAAGTTGCCCTTGCATACGGGACAGGCGAGTATCTCAAGCAGGTCAGGATCGATCATGTTTAATATTATAGTGGGGCATGCGTCTTAGGATATTCATATCTGGGATAGTGCAGGGGGTAGGGTTCAGATACTACACAAAGAGGGTTGCCGACAGCTACGGCCTATCAGGATGGGTCAGGAACCTCACCGACGGAAGGGTCGAGGTCCTTGTGGAGGGTGATGAGGAACTTCTCTGCCACTTCGTAAAAGATCTCTGGAGAGGTCCGACTGCATCAAGAGTAGATAAGTTGGAGATCATCAAGGAGGAAGCCGATGGTCCTCTTCATGGCTTTGATATTAAGTATTAGCCTCCTATGGGAGGAGGCACACGCCGCCAAGTGC
>WFOY01000177.1 GCA_015487835.1 Aquificaceae bacterium | reverse complement strand
GATTATGTCTCTGAGCTCTACCGTTCCCTCTTCTTCGGCGATTATGTATGTGTTGAAGGGGTCCCACTCGGCGAGGGAGGTGTTCTCCTTTACCTCCTTTCCTTCTTCGACCAGTATCCTGGCACCGTAGGGAACTGCGTGCCTCTCGACGACCCTACCCTCCTCGTCCACTATGCCTATAGCTCCCTCCCTCGATATGTTTATGAGATCGCCGGACCTGTTCTTTATGATCTTGAGGTTGTAGAACTTGACCTTTCCTGCCGTCTCGGTTATCAGTACGTTCTGGACCTTCTGGGCTGTCGCAGCACCTCCTATGTGAAAGGTCCTCATGGTGAGCTGGGTTCCGGGTTCACCTATGGACTGGGCGGCGATTATCCCCACCGCTTCACCTACCGAGACTATCTTCCTCTGGGAGAGGTCCCAACCGTAGCACATGGCACATACGCCACGCTTCGCCTCGCAGGTGAGGGGGGACCTTATCCTCACCTTCTCTATCCCGGACCTCGCGATCTTCTCGGCCAGCTTCTCGTCTATAACCTCGTTCCTCTTCGCTATGACCTCTCCCGTGTAAGGATCCTTCACATCCTCGGCGAGGACCCTACCGAATATCCTGTCCTTCAGGGGCACCTTCTCCTCACCGCCTTCCACTATAGGTTCCACCTCTATGCCCTTGAGGGTCCCGCAGTCGTGCTGGGTTATGGTTATGTCCTGGGCAACGTCCACGAGCCTCCTCGTGAGGTAACCTGCGAAGGCGGTCTTGAGAGCTGTGTCCGCGAGTCCCTTACGCGCCCCGTAGGTGGAGATGAAGTATTCAAGAACCGAGAGGCCCTCACGGAAGTTCGATATTATCGGGGTCTCTATGAACTCTCCCGAGTGCTTAGCCATGAGCCCTCTCATTCCGGCGAGCTGGCGGATCTGGTCTCTGTTTCCTCTAGCCCCCGAGTTTGCCATCATGAAGATGGGGTTGAAGACGCCGGGGAACTTCTTTCCGTTCTCGATCCTTTCGGACTTCTCTATCTCGTCGAACATGGCCTTGGAGACCTGGTTGGTAGCCTCGGACCAGATGTCGATTATCTTGTTGTAGCGCTCTTTGTTGGTGATTATGTTGTTCACGTACTGGTTCCAGATCTCGTCGGTGGTCTTTAGGGCTCTTTCTATTATCTCCCTCTTGACCTTGGGGACCTGGAGGTCGTCGATGCCTATAGATATGCCCGCCCTCGTCGCCATCTCGAAGCCGAGCTCCTTGAGGGCGTCCAGGAACTCCACCGTCCTCTCGTTACCTACCTGAATGTATAGATCCGTTATCAGCTTGGATATGTTCTTCTTGTCCAGGGTGTAGTTTATGAAGGGCGTTCCCTCGGGCATTATGGAGTTGAAGAGGACCCTGCCCGGTGTGGTCTCTATAACCTTACCGTCTATCTTTACCTTTATCCTCGCGTGTATGTCCACCTTACCAAGGTCGAGGGCCTTTAAGACCTCCTCCCTCGAGGAGAAGACCTTACCCTCTCCCTTCCTTCCGGGGATGGGGTCCTGGGTCATGTAGTAGGTCCCCAGGATCATGTCCTGGGAGGGCATGGTGAGGGGTTTACCGTGGGCGGGGGAGAGTATGTTCTGGGTTGAGAGCATGAGGATGTAGGACTCGAGCTGGGCCTCTATGCCGAGGGGGACGTGGACCGCCATCTGGTCCCCGTCGAAGTCGGCGTTGAAGGGCGGGCACACGAGTGGGTGGAGCTTTATAGCCTTTCCCTCTACGAGAACTGGCTCGAAGGCCTGGATGGAGGGTCTGTGGAGGGTTGGAGCTCTGTTGAGAAGCACCGGGTGCTGCTTTACCACCTCCTCGAGGCACTCCCAGACCTCGGGAGCCTTCTGCTCTACGAGCTTTTTGGCGTTCCTTATGGATGTGGCGTACCCCTTCTCCTCTAGCCTCCTGTAGACGAAGGGCTTGAAGAGTTCAAGGGCCATTATCTTGGGAAGACCGCACTGGTGCATCTTCAGTTCTGGACCAACGACTATGACGGAACGTCCTGAGTAGTCCACCCTTTTACCGAGGAGGTTCTGTCTGAACCTACCCTGCTTGCCTTTGAGGTAGTCAGCCAAGGACTTTAGGGGTCTTCCGTTCTGGGT
>WFOY01000176.1 GCA_015487835.1 Aquificaceae bacterium | reverse complement strand
CTACAGGGAGGAGGGCAGCGTGTTCGGGGGGAGGAGCTCCTCTAAGGGAAAACGAACCAAGGTCAGGTTCAGGGGTAGGCCGACGCTGGAAGGTGTCTGCAGACTCCTGCCTCTCAAACTCGAGGACTCAAGGATCCTCTTCTTCTCCATATCCGAGGTGTTCCTGAGGTCCAGCGGGTACGCCACCCTGACCCAGGAGGTGGCTGTGACAGAGTTTTTTCTTGAACTTCCCTCCGGAAGGGTCCTCAAGTCCCAGAGGGGTAAAGACCCAGAGATAGTAGGTGAACTGAGACCTGCCAGAGATCTTTGGGACTTCCTCGATCTCACGGGGGACCTGTGGAGGTTGGTAGACAGGACCGGTTTGCCCCAGTGAAGAAGGACACACTTGTTGGGAGAAGCCCTGTGTAATAATTTAGAGCTATGAGCCTTGAGAGGGTCAGGAACTTCTCCATAATAGCCCACGTCGACCACGGGAAGTCCACCCTAGCGGACAGGCTCTTAGAGTTCACCGGGACTGTGCCGGAACGTAAGAAGAGGGACCTTATCCTGGACACGCTGGACATAGAGAGGGAGAGGGGGATAACGATAAAGATGCAGGCGGTCAGGATGCTTTACAGATCAAAGGATGGGCAAACCTACAAGCTGCACCTGATAGACACACCGGGACATGTTGACTTCTCCTACGAAGTGTCGAGGGCTCTCGCCGCCTGTGAGGGGGCCCTGCTCCTCATAGACGCCTCCCAAGGCATAGAGGCCCAAACGGTCGCCAACTTCTGGAAGGCTGTGGACCAGGATCTCGTGATAATTCCTGTCATAAACAAGGTTGACCTGCCCTCAGCCGATCCGGACAGGGTGAAGAAGCAGATAGAGGAGGTGCTCGGCTTAGACCCGGAGGAGGCCATCTTGGCCTCAGCTAAGGAGGGCATCGGGGTGGAGGAGATCCTGGAGGCGATAGTGGACAGGATCCCTTCGCCTGAGGGGGATCCTGAGAAGCCTCTCAAGGCTCTAATATTCGATTCCTACTACGATCCTTACAGAGGTGCGGTCGCCTTCGTGAGGATATTCGACGGTAGGGTAAGGCCAGGAGACAGGATAAAGCTCTTTTCCACAGGAAAGGAGTTCGAGGTTACGGAGGTAGGAGTCCAGGCACCCGAAATGACCAGGCTGGAGGAACTCTCAGCCGGTGACGTGGGCTACATAGCAGCCTCCATAAAGGAGGTCAGGGACGTGAGGATAGGGGATACCATAACCTCCGCCGAGAGGCCCGTGAAAGACCCCGTTCCCGGTTTCAGACCTCCTAAACCCATGGTCTACGCCGGCATATATCCGACCGAGGAGACCACCTACGAGGACCTGAGGGACGCCCTGGAGAAGTATGCGATAAACGACGCCGCTATAGTTTACGAACCCGAGACCTCTCCAGCCTTGGGGATGGGTTTCAGGGTGGGTTTCCTGGGTCTGCTTCACATGGAGATAGTCCAGGAGAGGCTGGAGAGGGAGTATGGGGTAAAGATAATCACCACGGCACCGAATGTTATATATAGGGTGAGGAGGAAGCACACGGGCGAGGTCTTCGAGGTCAGGAACCCCTCCGGGTTCCCAGACAACCCAGGTCTGATAGAGGCGGTTGAGGAACCTTACGTCCTCGTCACGGTGATAACACCGAAGGAGTACGTGGGCAACATCATACAGGTATGCCAGGAGAAGAGGGGCACCCAGAGAAGCTTCTCTTACCTGGACGAGAGAACGGTTATGCTGGAGTACGAGATGCCCCTTGCCGAGGTCATAACCGACTTCCACGACAGGATCAAGTCCCTCTCGAGGGGTTACGCCTCTTACGACTACGAGTTCATAGGTTACAGACCTTCGGACCTGGTGAAGCTGCACGTGCTCATAAACAAAAAGCCGGTGGACGCCCTCTCCTTCATAACCCACAGGGAGAAGGCCTACAGAAAGGCGAGGGCGATAGCCGAGAAGTTGAAGGAAACGATCCCGAGGCAGCTCTTCGAGGTCCACATACAGGTGGCCATAGGTGGGAAGGTGATAGCCTCCGAGAGGATAAAACCCCTCAGGGCGAACGTAACAGCCAAGTGTTACGGAGGAGACGTGACCAGGAAGAAGAAGCTCCTTGAGAAACAGAAGGAAGGGAAGAAGAGGATGAAGCAGTTCGGTAAGGTTCAGCTTCCGCAGGAGGCCTTCCTCAGCGTACTTAGTGTAGAATAAGGGCATTATGAGGGACAGGTACATAAGCATCTTGATAGTCGGTTATGGGGGGAAGAAGGCAAGGTCGGTCCGCATCAGCAGGCGTCTCCTGAAGGTTACGCTGATAGGGTCAGCCATCGCCCTGACCAGCTTAGCAACCTTTTCTGCGATCGCCTTCAAACAGAACATCGAGCTCAGGTCCAAGGTTACCAAGCTGAAGGAGGAGAAGGAAGACCTCGTGATCCTGCTTGCTAAGGAGAGGAGGAAGAACCAATACCTCGAACAGTTCAGGGAGAAGGTGGAGGAGTTAGAGGGTAAGCTGGTCACGATCGAGAAGTTCTTAAGGAAGAAAGGCATAAGGAGGGTCCCCAGCGGCGTGGGAGGGGCCAAGGTGAAGGTGGACCTCTTCGACATAGAGTACGTGAGCTTCCTCCAGAAGGAGGCGGACAAGTTTCACAAGTACCTTACGAGGATACCCTTAGGCCCTCCCGTGTGGGGGAGGATCACTTCCCACTACGGTTACAGGACTGACCCCTTCTCGGGCAAGTACGAGTTCCACCAGGGTGTGGACATAAAGGCAAGGTGGGGCACACCCGTGAGGGCCACGGCGGAGGGTAAGGTGATCTTCGCAGGCTGGAAGGCGGGTTACGGTAAGACGGTCGTTATAAGGCACGCCTTCGGTTACACAACCCTCTACGGGCACATGTCTAAGATAACCGTTAAGGCCGGCAGGTGGGTCAAGTCCGGGGACATAATCGGATACGTGGGATCTTCAGGCAGGTCCACCGGTCCCCACGTTCACTACGAGGTCTGGAGGTATTCGAGAAAGCAAAACCCCTTAAAATATATGTATGTGAGGTGGTGATATGTTTGGAGGAAAGCGTGATATCAGACCTACCGAACCCTCCGATGTGAACACCCTTATAGG
>WFOY01000175.1 GCA_015487835.1 Aquificaceae bacterium | reverse complement strand
TCTCTTAGATCCTTTACGTTGAGCCAACCGCTCCCGGACACTTGGAGGTTCGACCTCAAATTTGGGCTCTCGTAGCTGACGGGTAGGTCCTTTGAAAGCACATAGACGTAGTAATCTTTTAGGTTCTCGGTACCCAAGTTTGCAGACACGCCCTTCCCCTCGTGCCACAGACCCAGGAAGGCCGCCATCGACCTCCCCTGGGCCTCCAGGCTGAAGTTTAGCCCCATGGGTATGGAAAGGTACTTGGAGTAAACCTTTGATCCCTCTTCGGTCTCCACGTGTACCGTGAGGTCTCCACCCTCGTATGCTAGGCTGTACAGCAGGTCTCCCGTGGCCCTGCTCCCCGTAGGTGTGGCTGTAAGGAAGGATATCCTCCCAAGGTCTGCCCTGCCCGCTAAGGAGGTCCTGATACGTCCCCCGCTGAGGGAGATCCTGAGGTCGCCCTCAAGACCTCCGCTGTAAGGTAGGTGCAGATCAAGACTCCTCTCCTTGGGGGATGTGACACCCTCGGACCTCCTGACAACCACCAGCGTCTCCCCGAGAAGATCCAGCCTCGCACCCCTGAAGGTCAAGCGTGCCCTATCCAGGTTCCCCTCCACACCCGCTCCCCCGAACACCAGGTCCGCCACACCTACTTTGTACCTTACGGGTTTTACATCCAGACTGAACCTACCTCCACCGTAGCTACCTTCAACCGAGAGAGGCACCTTCCTCCTCCCAAGTGAGTAAAAGCCCTTCAAGGAAAACCTCCCTCTATCGACCCCAGCCATCAGCTTGAACTGTCCCACCAGCTTTCCGTATCTGAAGTTGCCCCCGCCGGAGAGGATCTTATCCTTCAGATTCAGCTTAAAATCACCTCTTGCCAGGTCTCCTATCTCGATCCTGCCCGTGACCGTGTCCCCCGTGACTTTACCTTTAACGGATCCTCCCCCCAAGGATCTATCGCCGTACCTCACCTGGGTGAGGACGAAGCTAAAGGAACCCCTCCTGGAACCCCTCTCCACCGTCAGAACCAGATCACCGGACAGTTCAGTGCCCAGGTCCTCCCTGGTCAACCTTCCAGACCTTATCTTAAGGCCGATGGCGGTCCTGTTCCCTGTCCTTGAGGCCTCCAGATTTCCCCTAAGATCCTCGACCCGGACATCCCCGTATCTCAGGTTAAAACCCCTCAGTGCCACCTCCGAGAAGAGGTCTCCTTTTAAACTACCCTTTACGTAACCCTCGGATCCCTCCCCCCGAAAGCTGACCTGGAGGCTGTCGCCTATGAGGGCCAGTCTGTACTCCCCGTCACCTAAGGAAGCTTCCCTCCAGTGAAGGTTCTTAAAGTGTCCCCTCCCGATGAGGTCCACCCTCCCACCTTTGTAAGCCACGCTACCTTCGTAGTACAGGTAGGTCGATACGTCGCCCCTTACAACAGGTATGTCAGCGAACATGAGTTCTCCGGAGAAGGCCTTTCCATATACGTCCCCCTTAAGGACAAGGTTCCCTGGGTTCCTCAGAGACAGCTCCAGGGTCCCGGTCCTCTTGTCGTAGCTGTAGTCAAGGTGCAAGGATCCCTCTCGGAATGTCATGTCTCTGTAGACCACCCTGTCAGACACGAGGCTGAGAAGGACCCTCTTCCTGTCCATGTCTAAGAGGACCTCACCCGACACCTCCGAGAGGATAGGATCCCGGACCCTTAGGATCTGGCTGTCCACTATGAACCTATGAACCGAGACCTCCAGGACCCTTCTCGGCATGATCTTTAACCTGTAGCTACCAGACAGATCCCGGTTCCACACCCTGCCGGAGAGAACAAGATCCTTCCTGAACCTGATCCTGACGAGGGCCGTTGCCCTGACGTTCTCAAAGTCCTTCCTACCCTTGATCTTGACAAGGTCGGTGTGGGCCCTCACCTTGGCTGTCAGCGATCCGTACCTGAGGTCACCCTCACCCCATATGCGGACCCTGTTCACGAAAAAGTTCTTCCCCTCCACGGGACCTACATACCCCTCAATGCGGAACCTACCCTTGGCCCTGTCCGATAGAAAGCCCCTCAGCCTCAGTGAGAAGGTATCGGAGACAACGTCAGCACTTTTGATCAGGACACCCTTAGATAGTAGCTTGGCTTCCTTTACCTTCACGTAAGCAGCCCTGGTTCCTACACGGACGATAGCGTCACCCTTGAGATCTCCCCGCTTTAGCCTCAAGTTCCACAGGTACACCCATGTGAAGCCCCTGCCTACGGAGGTAAGAAACAGGTTCTTGATCTCTACGTCCCACTCCCTCAGGAAACCGGGTATGGGGAACTGGGGAGGCCTCCTCCTCTCCGCCTTTCCCTCACCGAGGGATATTAGTATGACCTCGTCCGCAACCACGGTCACCCTGCCGGACAGGGATACCTTGAGGTTCTCAATACCCAGGAAGTACAACCTCTTCCCGATCGGAAGGTAAACGTAAGCTAACCTCAGGTCAAAGCCGGACCTGTCCTCGTGGATACTCAACCCTTCTGCGTGGATCTGGACCCGTTTTAACGTAAGGTAGGGTTTCACGAACAGGAAGAAGAAGGAGACCAGGATAAGAACAATTAGGGCAAAACGCCCCATTAGATTAATCTATACCGTGCATCTTCAGGTTCTCCTTTATCCTGTGAAGGAGCTGGGCCGGGTTGTTGATCGGGTACTCTATCTCCTCCACGACCTCCTCCGCCCTCCTCCCCTTTATCATTATCCCCGATATCTTCTTCTTTATGTCGGAGGCGGAGTTTATGGGAAAGTCTGTGCCTTTTATCCTTTTAAGAACCATGTAGGCCCAAGGAATATCTAAGGCCTCGGCCGCCTGGGTGCAGAACTCTAAAAATATGCCAGGTTCCTCGTGACCCTCCTTGACCAGCTTGTAAGCTAACTTGGCTATACCACCTGCCGTATGAACCCTTAGTTCCTTCTTCTCCTCCTGGGTAAGATCGTCTATGTGCTTTATCTTGTACATGGCGACTTCCGGGTCTGCCCTCATTATGTTCCTGACCGTCTGCTTGGTCAGCCCCACGATCTCCGCTATCTCCTCTTCAGTTTTCAGGAACTCCTCCCTCAGCACCACGGCGAAGGAGGCCCTGGCCAGTGAGGGGAGCCAGGTGAGCGTCCTGTACTCTGCCAGCTTCTGGAGTCCACCGAGAAGGTCGATGGACTTGAGGAACACCCTAGTTACCAGGGTCTCCACATCCACCTGGACGGGTTTGATCTCGATGACCATACCTCACCTCCCTCGTTCGGATAAAAAAATCGGGGTGACCGGACTTGAACCGGCGACCTCTGGCCCCCCATACCAAAGCTTCAAAGTATTGTAAACATTATCCATCAACCCATTCATGCACTTTCCTCGCCGGGTTTTTCCGAAAAACTGGCGAAATCCGAGATGGAGTTCACCACCTCCTTGAGGTACTGCTGGGTAAGGTGTGCGTAGCGTTTTGTCATTCTCAGGTCTTTGTGGTTCAGGAGCTTCTGGACAGCGTATATATCTCTGGAGTTCATGGCAACCCATGAAGCGAAGGTATGCCTGAGGTCGTGAAATCTGAAGTCCTTTATACCCGCCCTCCTGCAGGCGTTCACGAACACTCTTCTGTAAGTCCTGTCCTCGTATTTGTACGGAAGTCCCTTAGAGTTGGTGAACACGTATCCGTGTCTGATCCCTTCCCTCTCCTGCATCTCCTTTACCCTCTTAAGAAGATTATACACCACGTCGTTCATGGGAACGGTGTAAACATCCTTTGTCTTCGTGCTCTCGCTCTCTATCCTTATCACCCTGTTCTCAAAGTCCACGCTGTCCCAGGTGAGGGAGAATATCTCTCCGGCCCTCAGGCCCGTGTTCAGTGCAAATATCACAACGGGCCTGAACCACTCCGGACACGCTTCTATCAGCCTGCGGGCCTCTTCGGGAGATATGTATCTCAATCTTTCCTCTCCCTCTTCCCTGAACACCTCTATTTTCGGAACCTCTCCGTCGTAAAGCTCAAGCTCCCTCGCTTTGTTGAAGACGCTTTTGAGGAGCTTGAGCTCCTTGTTTATCGTTGTCTTGCCTGCTCCTTTTTCAAGTCTCCTGCTTTTGTAGTTTTCAACCGTGAACCAGGTTACCTCACTCGCCCTTAAGTTCCCGAAAAACTCCTTCAGGAGGTCCAGCCTGTAGAGGTGGACTTCTTTCGATCTCCTTCTTGCCCTTGAATGACTTTCATACCACTTCCTGTAAGCCTCTATCAGCTCGGTCATAAAAGGGTCCTTTCTGTTTTCCTCATCCCACTCCCCGCTTATTATCTTCGCCTTTATCTTCGCAACTATCGGTCTTGCCTCGCTCTTGGTTATATTTCCGAGTCTTATCGTGTATCTCCTTCCCTTATGCATGAACTCCCAGTAGAGGACCTTCCCCTTCCTTCTGTAGTACCCGTCCCCCCGGGGCATAGAATTAATATACTTCAGTTCCTCACGGCTATCTCCCGGGCTTTTTTCCTGTAGATCATTATCACGAGAAGGAGCACCTCCGGGGGAG